>JAQGMQ010000361.1 GCA_028292305.1 Rhodoferax sp. | reverse complement strand
GACTGCGGGTCGCCTTTTCTTCCGTTAGCTTCTTTTGGCGAAGCAAAAGAAGGTGACTCGCCGCCGGGCGACTCCCGGCCAGCGGCGTCAACACACGTTGACAACCAACCAGCCCCCTCCTCCACACAACAAGTGAAACAAACCCACCCTTCCCCGAAACAAGCCTGCGACACACCCCAAGGATGATCCCCCCATCCCAAACACGGCCACACCGACAGCCAAACCCGTCCCCATGCCACACACCACCAGCGCGCCCCACAAGCCATTCAGCCCAACCGGCCTCCCTCCACGGCGCCAAATCCACACCAACCCAGCCAGCCCGCGCTGGCTCCCACCCGCCGCCGCGCGACTCGCCCGCCGCGTGGCCCGCGAGCGGCGTTATGGGCCGTGGAAGGCCGCATAAAAAAACGACGCCGTCAGTCGCCTTTCCAGAAGCGCGGCAGCTTCTCCAGACGGCGCAAAACTTTTCGGCACGCCACCGCCTGGGCCGCTTGCCGCGCACTGAGCCAGCCCACGGCGAACCAGGCTTGCGGCGCCTGCTCCGCGGCTTCGCGGTAAGCACGCAGCGCCACCGCATCGTCGTTGAACGCGCCCAGCGCGTCTTGCGCCGGTTCCAGCTGGTCGGCATAACGCGCGGCCTGTTTGGCGTCGAACAGCGGGCCGGCGAACTCGACCAGGTAACGCAGCCGCTTGAGCCGTTTGCGTACGCTGTGCTGGTCTTCACTGGACAGCGATTCAAAGTGCCGGCCACCGCGCAACACCTGCCGGTGCAGCTTGCGCAGGCGCTGGCGCAGCAGGTCGCGCGGGGCCGCGTCAGGGCGCGCCGACTCTTCTGCATCCACTGCTGTGAAGCCGATCAGCGCCACCAGCGTCGCTTGGAACGCGGGCGCGCGCACCGCCTTGCCGAGTGCCGCCGGCGTCACCACTTCGGGCGGCAAGTCAACGGCTGGTGCGCCGGCCGCCTGCAGGCGCTCGGCCAGCGCGGTGCGCAGCAGTTCGCCATCGCGCCGCACGCCGAGCACACGGAACACATCGGTCAACGCCGTCTGCCACGCCGGGTCGAAGGCGGCAGGCGTCAACCCGTCGAGTTCGCGAAGCGCGGAGCGCAACCGGCGGATGCCAACGCGCAGCTGGTGCACCACTTCGGCCTCTTCGTTGCCTGACGCCACCTCGCTCGCGTTGGGCAGCACCTGGGCCAGGCAGGCGGCCACCACGGCGCGCTGGATGCCGAGGCCGGACAGCGCGGCGGGTTTCGCATCACCGTAGTGCGGCGGCGTGGCCTTGACGGCGTGGCTCGCGTCTGGCGGCAGCGCCAGCCGCAAGCCGCGCTCGGCCTTGCTCACGGTGCTGAACCACAGGCCGTGGCGCTGCGCCCAGCCAGCCGACAACGCCACCAGGTCGGCCACTTCGCCGTCGACCAGTTCGAGCTCGAGTTCACATACCGGCGACACGCGCGGCGCACCGCCATCGCCGCTCTCTTCTGCGCCGCCCATGACCTGGCCGACGTCCAGCGCCAGCTCGACCGTGGAACCACCCACGCGCACGTGGCGCAACAGGCGGGCGATGTCGGTGGCCATGGTCTGCACCAGCGGCGCCGCGTGTTTGCCGCGGCCCAGCAATTGGTCGAGCAGCCGGCCCACCGGCGTGCCGCGGTGGCGCCGCGCATCGGGCACGGGCGGCGTGGCGCCGTCGGCGCTGGTGTCGATGTCCACGTTGTGTTCCAGCCGGTGCAGCGGGCCCTGGCCATCGACGATGGCCTTGACGGTCTGCACCCAATGACTTCCTTCGAGCCGCAGGCGCAGCGCCACGCCGTGCGCCGCCAGCCGGCCGTCGACGGTGTCGAAATACCGGGCCTTGAGCGCGATGTGTCGGCACTCCCCATTGCGTATTTCGGCCTCCACGGCCTTCAGCCGTTTCGGGGGTACGGCGAACTTGAATTCGATTTCCATGGGGGTCCTTGTGGCGGCACGGGCAAAGCCGACCATGTTGCCATGCGGGCTGGCCGCCAGCTGTCGGCGCGCACCGCGCCCTGCCGCTCGACCGTAGTTCGCGTGCATTTGCACCAGGTCGGCTGGCCCGGAATCTGCATGTGAATTTTCACCCATGACCCCTTTGTCATCTGCGCAACGTCAAATGGCAACGAAGCCCTTTCAGAATCGGGACATGGTCAAGGAGAACTGCGATGCCATTTAAATTGCTGCGTGACATTCCCGGAAAAACGCTGCCGTGGACCATCGAGGCAGCGGACGATATCGAGAAGGTGCGGGCGCTGCGCGCCTCGGGCCACGCCGCCGCCTTTGTGTCGGCGCCGGGCTCGGCCAAGCCGTATGCGCGGGTGCTGGCGCTCACGCCCAAGGGCCGCGAAGAACTGCAACGCGGGCTGGTCGTGTCGGAAGCCATCGGATAACTTTTCACGAGAAATACGCGGGCACGCGGGGCCGTCAAGGCTTGCCCCCGCACCCCGCTGGGGCAAGAGCGATTGTCACATTACTGGTTATTTAACCAGTTATGCTGAAGGCCTGTTCAAGGAGACAAGCCGATGGATACGACGTTCGAAACCACCCTGGAAACCCTCTACACCGTCGCCCTGCGCGACTACCCCGAGCTGCCGCTGAAGGAGCGCCTGGCCGCCGAGGTGCGCTACTGCCGCGCACTGGAACGCCGCCTCGGCCCGCCGGTCGACGTGGCGCATGCACTGCGTGCGGTCGAACAGCTGAGCGACGGCGGCGACATCACCGAGGTCAGCGAAGAAGAACGCAAGCTGGTGGCGCACTGGCGCGTCGCCACCGACGCGGCGCGGCAGGCGGCCATGCAGGGGCTGGGCGAAAGCCCCGAGGCCTGGTTCGATGTGCGCGTGGCATGACAGCGGGCACGGTGCGCTCACCCAAGACGAGCCCACCGATCTTTTTGGCGCGCCACTGGCGCCGCGGCCACTTCTGCCACGCTTGCCCGAGGGCCTGGTCTACCAGCCCGAATTCCTGTCAACCGCTGATGAGTCCGCGCTGATCGAACTGGTGCGCAACCTGCCACTGGCTCAGGCCACCTACAAGAGCTACACCGCGCGCCGCCGCGTGGTCAGCTTTGGCGGCAGCTTCGATTACGACACCAACCAGCTGCGCCCGGGCAGGCCCCTGCCCGCGACGCTGGCCGGGCTGCGGGCGCGTGTCGCCGCCTGGATGGGCGTGGCACCCACAGCCCTGGTGCAGGCGTTGGTGGCCGAATACGAGCCCGGCACGCCGCTGGGCTGGCACCGCGACGTGCCCGATTTTGAAGACGTCGCCGGTGTATCGCTGGGCACGCCGGCCACGCTGCGTTTCAGGCCGTATCCGCCCGTCGAACCCAAACGCGCCGACGTGGTGCGCCTGGTGGCGGCGCCGCGCTCCATCTATGTGCTGCGGGGTGCGGCGCGCTGGGGCTGGCAACACAGCGTGGCGCCCACACCCGAGTTGCGCTGGTCGATCACCTGGCGCACGGCGCGGGCCGGCAGCCGGGCTGCGAGCCTGGATCAGCAGGACGAGTCTGCCGAGCGCGGCGCGGTCGGTTAGTTCAACCCGTTCCGCCAGTTCGCCTCAGGCTGTGGCGCCCGCCGTCGGCAGGGCCACCGTGCGGCGCGCCTTGCGCACGTTGAACGCGGTGGTGATCAGCACCGCCTGCACCAGTGCCAGGCCGATGAACACGCCGCGGTACTGGCCGTGGTCCATCATGCTGCCGAACACCAGCGGCGAAATCGCCTGGCCGATGTCCAGCCCCGAATACACCACGCCGTAGACGCGGCCGGTCGAGTTGGGCGGCGTGGAGCGCTTCACGATCAGATCGCGCGACGGCCCGCCGGTGCCGGCCGCAAAACCCATCACGCCGAACAACGCCGGCACGGCCAGGCCCGACACATCGGCAAAGCCGATGAACAACGCCACCAGCGCTGCAAAGCCCAGGCCGAAGCCGACGATGCGTTCGCAGCGCGTCGGGTCGGCCGCCAGAAAGCCGCCGAGCACCATGCCGCCCGCGCTGCACACCATGTAGACCGTGAGGCAGGTGGCCACCAGCGCCACCGGCACCTGGTGCAACTGCCGCGCGGCCTCGGGGGCAAAGGCCTGCACCACGCTCAGCGCCATGGCATAGAAAAAGAAGAACGCAAAACACATCCACACCGCGGGGATCTTCATGAAGCCGAAACTGCCGCCTTCGAGCGCGGCCACATGGTCCTTGTGGGCCGCGGGCGCAGGCGGCGGCAGGGCCAGCTTGTCACGGTTGAACCACAACACCGCCAGCACCGCGAAGGCCAGCACACCGGCCGACGCCAACGCCACGCGCCATGAAAACGCCAGCGTCAGCGGCACCAGCATGGCCGGTGCCAGCGCCCAGCCCAGGCTGCCGGTGATGCCGTGCACGCTGTAGGCATGGCCCAGGCGCGGGCTGCTCACCTTCCGGTTCAGCAGGGTGTAGTCCACCGGGTGGAACACCCCGTTGCCGATGCCGGCCAGCACCGAAACACCGGCCAGCATCCAGTAGCTGTTGCTCATCGAAAAGCCGAACGCCGCCAGGCCCAGCGTGGCCAACCCGCCAAACAGAATCGGCCGCGGCCCGAAGCGGTCGACCACGAAGCCCGCGGCCATCTGCACCGCGCAAGACACCACGAAAAACACTGTCATCAGGAAACCAAGCTCCGCATAACTGGCGTTGAAATCATCCTTGAGCCAGGGAAACAAGGGCGCCAGCAAGAGCTGGCTGAAGTGGCTGATCATGTGGGCCAGGCCGACCAGGCAGATCACGCCGGCGTCTTGTTTCAGGCTTGTCCCCGTGCCCATCTGCGGGGCGTTGGCTGCGGTGGTGGTGTTCATGCGGCTATCGTAGTGGCGGCGTCGCATTTCCGGAATGCGACAGAACGACAGGCTCTAGCGAAGTTCGGACAATGTCCCTATAAACTGCAAGCCATGGCCGCACCTCTGCCTCCACCCCCGACCGCCGCCGTGTCGACGGGCGCCATGCCGGCACGCATGTCGCCGGCCGGGCCGCGCCCAAAACCGGCCCGCCCGCCGCGCCTGGTGCCCGTCAACGACACCGACCTCTTCACCCCCAGCACGACAAGGCCCGTGCGGGTGCGGTCCCGCACCCTCCCCGCCGACAGCCACTTCGAACTGCACCGCCACGGCTGGGCCCAACTCGCCTACTGCGCGACCGGCATGGTGCAGGTCAGCTACGCCAGCGAGCCGGGGGCTGGCAACACGCGTGTCAACACGGGCCGCCGCGCCGACGAGATCACCTACATGGTGCCGCCCTCGCGCGCCGTGTGGATCGCCCCCGGCGCGCAACACGCCATCCACGTGCTCGAACGCGCCGACCTGCGCACGCTCTACCTCGACGCTAGCGTGACGCCGCCGGGCTGGTGCGGCTCGCGGGTGATCGTGGTGTCGAGCCTGCTGCGCGAGTTGATCCACGCGCTCGACGCACCGGCCCTCGACGCCGCCCGAGAGGCTCTGTTGACCCACCTGGTGCTCGACGAGATCACCCATGCCGCCACCCAGGCCCTGGGCGTGCCGCTGCCCCCGGCGCACACCGGCGACAAGCGCCTGCGCGCGCTGTGCGAAGCCGTGCTGCGTGCCCCCGCCGAACGCGCCACCCTGGCCGAGTGGGCCGCCGATGTAGGTGCCAGCGAACGCACCATGGCGCGGTTGTTCCGCGACGAGTTGGGCACCAGCTACCAGCAATGGCGCCAGCAGGCCGTGCTGGCCCATGCCCTGCCGATGCTGGCCCGCGGCGTGGCCGTGAGCCAGGTGGCAGCGGCCAGCGGTTATGCGAGCGACAGCGCGTTTTCAGCGATGTTCAAGGCGGCGATGGGGCAGTCGCCGAGCTATTTTTCGGGGCGGATGGAGGCGTAGGCCCGGGCTTCAAAACCGGTAAGCCACCTGCAGATGCACACCCTTGTCCTGCAGATTCGACCCGAGCCCGCGCGCCAGTGCTGGCGGGTCGATGCGCTTGGCCAGCGTCAGGTCGATGCTCAGGCCCTGCCAGGTGGCGCGGGTGGTCAGGCCCGCCGAGCGCAGCGTGGTCGCGGCCTCGCCGTGGTTGCGGCCGCGGCCCAGGTCGTAGAACGGCACGGCCACCACGCGCAGGCCGTGCTCGGCGTCGCGCACCAACGGCCATTCGAATTCGAGCGTGAGCACCGCGCCCTGGTCGCGCACGAGCTGGTTCTCGCGGTAGCCGCGCACGGTGTTCACCCCGCCGATGGCCATGCTGTCCAGCGCCAGCAGGCGGTCGGGGCTGCGCTGCACCGAGCCACGCACGATCCACTGTGCACCGTTGCGCGCCACCTGCCTGGCGAACTGCGCCTGGCCGAGCCAGACGCGGTAATGCGTCGGGAAACCATCCGCGGCCGGCAGGCCGGTCGCGTCCTGCAGCGCAGGGCCGTTCTGCAGGTTGTTGCGGCCCCAGCTGAAGGTGGAACGCAAGGCCAGCACCTGCGTTTCGGAACGCTGCGCGAACTCCTGCCAGAACCGCGCCAGCCGTTCGCGGGTCACGCCATCGGGCTCGCCCTGGGTGAACGAAAACGGCTCGCCGAGCAGCCAGGTGCGGTTCTCGCGGTGGGCCGCGGTCACGCCGATGCTGACCTTGCGCGTGAGCGTTTCATACAGCGTCTGGGCCACGCCGACCTCGGCGCTGGTGAGCCGGCTCCGGATGTCGAGCGCGCGCACCGATTCGTCAACCACCGATGAATTGCCGTGGTCCAGCGCCAGCGTGAGCTGCGTGCCGCGGTAGTTCAACGGCACGCGCCAGGCCAGGCTGGCGCGCAGGTCGCCGCCGCCGTCCACCGGCCCCTGCAGCGAGCCTTCGAGCAGGTCGCCGCGCCCGCTGAGGTTGCGCACCCAGCCGCTCACGCCCATGGCGCCGGCCCCCAGCGACACCGGCCGGTAGTTGTTGGCGAACACGGTAAGTTGGTAGGGCGTGGCGCGGGCCACGTCGATGTCGAGCACGGCCTCGCCGGGCTGCGCACCGGGCAAAAGGCGGGCGTTGAGGCGGTCGAACAGCGGGTCGCTCAACAGCAGCTGGAAGCGTTCGCGCAACACGTCGAGGTTCAACGGGCCGTCGCCCGGGCGGCTCAGCGCCTCGGTCACGTAGGCGTCCTGCAGGCGCTCCATGCCGTGCAGCGCGATGGCCGACAACCGCCCTTCCACCACGTCGAATTCGAGCATGCCGTCGTCGGGCCCGGCACGGCGCAGCAACACGCCCGAATTGACGAAGCCGCGGGCCACGAACAGCTGCGTCAACTGCAGCCGCAGCACCTCGACCTCGTTCAGGCTGGCACCGCGGCCGAGGTAAGGCTGGGCCAGGGCTTCGAGTTCGGCCGTGGGGATGACGGTGTTGCCATTGAAGACGACGCGCTGCAGCGTCAACGGCTTGCGGCTGTCGGCTGCAGGCGCCGTGGGAACGGGCACGGCAGGCAACTGGAACGGCTGCGCGGAAGCCGGCGGCAGGTAGGCCGGGCGCGGCACTTCGGGCGGCGCGCCGGGCTGGGTGGGCAACGCGGGCGCCACAACCGCCTGCGCCAGCGCCGCGCCCGCCAGGCCCGTCATGAGGCCTGCCACCAAACCGGCGAGCAACCAGGGCCGTGCCAAGCCGAACTTGCGCGTGGGCAACCCGAGGCGGCTCACCAGCACCCCCGGCTCTC
>JAQGMQ010000208.1 GCA_028292305.1 Rhodoferax sp. | reverse complement strand
GGAGCCCTGGGTCACACCGCGGCCATGATCGACGCGCCTGGAGCCCGCCAGCAGGATGCACGACCCACGCAGGGGTGGGGGTGGGTCAGATCCTTCAGGGTGTCATCGGCCCATGACCGCACTGTTCCCCATGCGCAGAAAATAGTCCCCCTTTCAGCCTTTGTTAATGGCCGCGTCGCTATCAGCAAATGCCCAAATGCCGTCGGAACCCGCGCCATACCTAGTTGTGAGCCGGTCAGACCTGCACGCCACCCATCCCAGCCAGCGGCGCATTTGTTGAAAAAGTTAACGGCTGCACGCCCTGTCGGGGGTCGTTTTCTGTATACCGGAAATTCCCGCATTTGGAGTGACGCACCGCGCCAGATCGCCCCAGCAAAGCAAGCCGCCCGCGGAATCGCGACCGCCCAAAGGTGCGCACCATGAGCTCCGAAGGATCTCCCGCGACTGCCGTGCCGTCGACCTGGCGCCGGCCCGAAACGAAGTCGCTGGCCTTCCGCCGGGCCGCCCGCCTAGCCCACCACCACGGTTTCAGCCTCAACGTCGCGAAGACGAAGGAATGCGCTGAGCGCCAAGGCCGCTTCTGGCTGACGGCCACGGCGACCGGTTGTCGCGTGCTCCAAGCCGACACCCTGGCCCGGGTCGAGCACTTCCTCGAAGAGTACCGGCCGCCGGCGCGGTCATGGAGTGCCGCAGTGCTCCGCCGGCTTCGCAACCTTGTTTCCACCACCTTGCAAACGAAAGACATGCCATGACAAATCCACTCGTTCAAGACCTGGCCGACGCTGCCGGGCACTTCCTGGCCCACGAGCTCAACGGGTTCCCCGAAAGCACGCGCGTGGCCATCGGCAACGCCCAGGCCCGCGGCGGCGAGATCGAGCTCCGCATCCGTGTCGGGGATCCGGCGGCCATTTCCATCTACGTGGTCTCCGGCGAACAGGCGGTGTGGATCGCCACTCACCGCGGGGAGGCGTGATCATGCGATACGACAAAGAATTGCAAGCTGCCGGAAAACACTTCGTTGCCGCGGTCCAGGGCGAGGACGGTGCCCATGGAAGAAAAACCGTCGCCCATCTGAAGGAAAACCCCGGCTGGGCTGCCACGCTGCACGTGCGGTGGGATGGTCAAAAGCTGGTGGCAAAAGTCGGCACCACATTTGCGATGGACACGCATGAGCCATGGTTCCTCGAAGATTCTGAAATTTCATTAGGGTAGTTGACAAGGTCATGGCAGAATTGCGCCGCCGAATCAATCAGGCGACCAGCGCAGCAAGCCTGCCCTGGCGCCCGGGCTTCCCGTAGGTTGATCGGCCGAGTGTTGAACTGCATCCCTCTCGCCGCGGCATCTCTGCCCCGGCTTGCACATGTCAGGCGCACCGAAGTCGAGTTTTCGCATTCCGCGATGACTCGGATCGGCGCGCCCAAATCGCGCCTTGTGATTTGAAAGACATGAAATGAAAACGTCGCAAAAACGCGCTCTTGCGCATGCATTCACCGCTGCCGCTGTCGCAGCAATCCTCGGCTTCGCGCCCACCGCTTATGGCCACGTGCCGGCCGTCTTCAACGAGGCGGCCAGCGTCGAGGAACTTGAGCAGCGCCTGCTCAATCTCGCTGCTCAAGCGAAAGGCATTCAAGCGAGCGCCGATGCAGAGGGGCGCGAACTGACTGAAGCAGAAGCCGGACAGATTCAAAGCCACTCCCGGGAGTTCGAAGCCATCGAAGCCCGCATCGATGCGGCCGCCAGCCGCCGCGGTCGCAAGACCAACCCCGAGGTACTGGAGGACAACACGACCCGGGCCCAGGCGTCCGGCTCGCAGCGTCCGGGCGTTCCCGCGGTTCCTCGCGCAGGCTCCCGCGGCTCCGGCGGCTTCCAGAACTCCGGCGAGTTCCTGATGTCAGTCATGCGGGCGTCGGCCAACGGCGCGCAGCCCGATCCACGGCTCTTCTTCAATGCCGCGCCCAACAGCTTCGGTTCTGAAGGCGTTGGCGCTGACGGCGGCTTTGCCGTGCCGCCCGACTTCCGCGCGGCCATCATGCAAAAGGTCATGGGCGAGGACTCGCTCCTCGCGCTGACCGACCAGCAGATCAGCTCCGGCAACTCGATCGTTTTCCCGGCCGACGAAACCACACCGTGGCAGTCTTCCGGCGGCATCCAGGCATTCTGGGAAAGCGAAGCCGGCCTGAAGACGCAGTCCAAGCCCGCGCTGACCGAGAAGGCTGTGAAGCTGAACAAGGTGATCGCGCTGGTGCCTCTCACCGATGAGCTGCTGGAGGACGCCCCAGCGATGGCCGGCTACGTCAACAAAAAGGCACCCGAGAAGATCAACTTCAAGGTGAACGATGCCATCCTGAATGGCTCCGGCGTCGGCATGCCGCTGGGCATCCTGAACTCGGCCGGCACTGTGGTGGTACCGAAGGAATCTGGCCAAGGTGCTGACACCGTGGTGTTCGCAAACATCATCAAGCTTTGGACCGCAGTCGCACCGTCCGCTCGCCGCAACGCACGCTGGCTGATGCATGCCGATGTTGAGCCGGCGCTGATGACCATGTCGTTCCCCGGTACCGGCACAGCTGTCCCAGCGTACCTGCCCCCCGGCGGTCTGTCGTCGGCGCCCTACGGCACGCTGATGGGCCGGCCGATCCTGTTCACCGAGGCCGCTCAGGCCCTCGGCGACCAGGGCGACATCGTGTTCGGCGATCTGTCGAACTACCTCTCGGCCACCAAGGCAGGAGGCATCAAATCCGATGTGTCGATGCACATCTGGTTTGACTACGATTTGACTGCTTTTCGCTTCGTCTTCCGGGTCGGTGGCCAGCCATGGTGGAACGCTCCCATCACGCCCTTCCAAGTGGGCGCGACCACTCGCGGTTTCTTTGCCACTTTGGCTGCAAGGGCCTGAGCCAGCGGCGATTGAAAGGGGCTTCGGCCCCTTTTCTACACCCTCACTCAGTTCCATTCAGGAAGGATTAAAAATGTCATTCAAACTCAATGCTGGCGAGTCAGCCAGCTATCGCCTCAGCGTAGGCATGACCCTCCAGGTCACGGGCGCTGGGGAAGCGCGATTCAACCAAGCCGGTCAGTCCGAGCGCCAGATCAAATTCAATGGGGGAACACAGACGCTCGGCCCTTACTCAGATCCTGTGCAGTTCGCCCTACAGGGTCTGAGCACGGGGCTGACGTTTGATGCCGTTGCTGCGTCTAATAGTGGCGGCGTGGGCAGCATCTCGGTCCTAATTTCAGGGACACCAGGGGTGGGCAATACGCTGACGGCATCCTTCCCTTCGGGTGTGGGCACAGTAAAGTGGCAGAGCGGCGTGTCCGGTGTCTGGACCGATATTCCCGGGGCGACAAGCCTGGCATACCTGCAAACGACGACCGACGCAGGGAAAGGCCTCCGCCCAATCGCAACCAGCTACGCGCCTTTTGGCTCCCCAGTTGCAGTTCCTGGAACGCCCGTCTTTCTTGCCCAAGCTGCAAATCGCGGGACGCTCAACGATGTAGGTGTTGGCACAGGCGTCACCGGCGCGGGCACAGTACCGCAAATGCAGCGGCGGTATAGCAAGGTATTTGGGAACTCTGGAACACGCTTCAAACTGCGTTTCATCAACCGCACCGCCAGCGGTACGGCACAGGGCAACGGCAATTCCACCATCACCCTTCGCGGTGGCGTCATGGTCACAGGCATGTCTGCGCCGGTAGCTTGGACTGTCAGCGGGGCGCGAGACGTGGTGATCGCCCCCGGTGCGATTGTCGAGACGGACTGGATCAACCAGCCATTCACAAAGGGCCAGACGCTAACGCATATCGATTTATTCAGCCTCTCACCGTCGATCGCAACTTTCCCGGGCAGTTCGTTGCGGTCGTTCAATGCGGCAGATCGGCAGGAATACGGTACGGGTTTGGTCGACAAGACCCTGACCGATTGGACCTCCGGGGCAGTGATCCACCAAGGGTACACCGTGCATCCGTGGGCAGATGTCATCACCGAAGTGGCGTCTCCATCTCCGTCGGTTTTGGTTCTCGCCGACAGCATCGGCTCGGGCGGATCGGAAGATGGCGCTGTCGGATCGCCGGTCAAGGAGTTCCGGGGCTACCTTATGAGTGCTCTCGGCAATAACTATTCGTGGGTTAACTCTGGCCAAGCCGGTCTGAAGATGATCGAGGCTGTGAACTACACGGGGGCGTCGGTGAATCAATACCCGGATCGGCTGGGTCAGTTTGCCAACCGTGGATTCACACACTGCATCATGGCGTTGGGGACCAACGATTCCCAGTCGCTGACTGGTGCGTCTGCTTTCATGGCGATGGTGGCGGATGCAAAAGCCAAGGTGGAAGCGTTGGGCATGAAGCTCGTTTTGGTCACGCTGCTGCCGCGTACTAACGTTGGCAACACGGCCGAATACTCAGCCGGTAGCGCGGCCTCATTTGAAGCGATTAGGCAGGCCATCATCGCGAGCGGCATCCCCTACTTTGACGCCTGGTTGTATGCGCGAGATCCAGCCACTCCGGCACTGTGGCGCGCGGACTTGGGTACACCGACCAATGGCGATGGATTGCACCCACTCGCGCCTATTCACGCAGCCATCGCTTCCGCGCTGAGTGCTGCGCTTCCTGCGCTATTGGTCTGATTGCGTGCCTATCTCCAGATCGAGTTAAAGCTGCGGTAGATGGTTTCAGTGACTTCGTCAATTATGTTGACGAAGAGAAAATCATCTACCGCTCCAGAGGCATTCTGCTGAAATCCAACAGTTGGCCAAGCGCGCAAAAAACCACGATCCATACACAATTGCCGAACCGCAGGAAGCCCAAAATTTATAACATCAGCGTGGGTGCTAGATAGACTCATAAAAAACATGTTGCCAGCAACTCCGACGGTGCACTGCATGTTCATAAATCCCGGCGGAATTGTTTCTACCGGTGTCTCGCCAGAAAATAGAATTCCCCTATGGCGCGTTGACGCTGAGTGCTTGGAACCAACGAAGGGTGCAACCCAGATCAGCCAGTTTGACGGCGGCTTCAAGTGCCGCATGAAGAAGTCTCTCTGCTTCTGGTCAATTGCGCGCGTAAAAAGGTCCGCCTGCTCAAAAACCATAGCGAACATAGTCACCCATGCGGCAGCGGCCTTTTGCTCCTCACGAGTGGGGGAGTGATACGTACCTTGAATGAAAGGCAGTAGTACAGATTTCGCTGAAGATTGCAGAACGCTCATCCATCCGTTGTTGCACGATCGGCATACTGCCCGTAGGGCTCGACTACGGTGATCACCTTTGAGATGCATTTTGCCGACCTCGTTCCGGTGATCGGCAAGGTGCTGGAGGGCAGGATGCACTGAAGTGGTTACGTGATGAACCGTTCGCTTTGACTCAGTGAGATACGGCTTCATCCACGCCGCATAAATATGCTCTTTGGTGAGTTGCCCTTCTCCGCAAAAGATGCAACGGCCTGGCGGATTCGGTGTTTTCTTGATACGTCCTTCGCCATTCATGTCTTGTCCAATGGTCACATTTTTCCAAGTGCGATGGCCGGCCCGCGGCCAGGAGAAACAGCCTGGAATCTTACTTGGATGGGTGATAGATTCCAAGCATGCAAAAATCTACTTTCGCTTTTTTCTTCGGCATTGGCATGGCTGGACTTATTATTCTGGCCGGCTACGTTGCCGATCGGCAAGCGGAGGGACGCCTCGCAGCAGTAATCAGTCGTTGCAAAAATCAAAACTTAGATGGTTCGAAGAAAAACCGGGACGATGGCCCGTGGAAACGGTTCGTCTTGATCTGCGAGCCAAGCGAAATTGCACGGTTTGATACGATCGAAAACCCAACGGTCGGAGTACAGCAAGAGGTTATGTCCGCACGATCTGACTTGGATCGCTGGAGTGGCCCCAGCTACGCAGCGGCGGCGCTGGTGACGTTGTTCTTTGCCGTTCCATATGGCTGGTATTTTTTTCTTCGCCGGTTGCGGGAAGTGCGGCTTGCCCTCTCAAAATGACTTCGTCGGAGCCGCAGGCATAACGCACCACCAGCTTGCTGAAATTCATGCGTCTGGTGATCGACAAAATTGATCGGAAAGTCAGAGGGATGGCGGCACGACTATCCCGGAGCGCGCACGTTTTGAGCAACAATGGTGCATGAATACGCTTGCGCCGCCGAGCCCGGAACGAATACCACCACCGCCCGGCCGGGACCGTGTGCCTGACGGGAGATGGAGAACTGTGCGAGCTCGGCAGTAGGTTGCCTCCATGTGCAACCGCTACACCAGCCCCCAAGAAGGCGACATCGAGCGCTTCTGGCACATAGGCGCCCGAAACCAGCCGCGGCCAATGTGGCTGCCCACGATGGCGCCGCTGCGCCCAGGCCCTTACATCAAGGCCGGCGGCGTGCTGGAGGTGGGCCAGTGGGGAATGATCCCCCCCAGCTCGACCAGCCGCACCCCGATGACCAAGGGTTCCGCCACCCGGAAGCCGGTCCGAATGAGCACGAACAATGCGCGCATCGAGACGATCGATACGGCTTGGACGTTCCGCTTTCCGTGGCGCGACGGGCAGCGCTGCCTGATCCCGGCATGGAGCTACGTGGAACCGTACTGGGGCATCGGCGGCAAAAACATCTGGTGGAGATTTGCCCGGGCCGATGGCAAGCCCTGGGCCCTGGCAGGCCTGTGGAGCGAATGGACCGATCCCGAGACCGGCGAGGTCGTGCCAAACTTCACCATGATCACGCAGAACTGCGACGACCACCCGCTACTCAAGCTGATGCATAAGCCAGATCCGAAGGCGGAGCCGGGCCGCCCCGACAAGCGCGCGGTGGTGCCGCTGGAAGAAAGAGACTGGGATGCTTGGCTGCATGGCAAAGTCGATCAGGCCCGCTCGCTTATTCGCGTGCCTGAGCTGGAGCTGTTCGAGCACGGGCCAGAGGAGCCAGGCAAGCAGGTAGCGCTGAACTTGGCGACCGGCGAGGGGGTTACCCTTGAACCTGAGCCCGGGCTGTTCTGAAACCCGCCGAAGCGGGTCCTGCCGGGGGAAGTTGGGTCAGGCCTTCGGCTTACGCTTGCGCGATACAGCGACCCCAGCGAGGCCCAGCGCGAGCAGCGCTACCGATGATGGCTCGGGGACGGTCAGAGTCACATCGCCGAAGCGGATTGCGCTTTGCGGCCCAACCAGATTCGCGCTCTGAAACAGAAAGCCAAGGGACGTAGCGCCCGTGCCCAGCACTTCCGCCAAGAAATCGGTGACGTCAAATGACAAGCTGTCGCCGATCTCGAGTCCAACCGTGGCGAAGCTTCCAACCGTCCCCAGCGTGGGGGTGAGGTAGTCACTGAACTCGATCAGGTTGTCCCCGACGTAGGCAAAGATGCTAACGGGGAAAAAGTACGCGTGCGGCAAGTTCGTGTAGATGTCACTGAACGATGACACCTTGAAGCTCAGAACAGCCTTACCTGCGGTCACGCCCGCGAGATCGAACTCAGCGAACCCTTTGCCGCGCTCATTGTCGAAGTAGTTCACCGCAACACCGTCGCCGACGTTGACATGAAAGTGGTTTCCGACGGTCGTATCGCCGAAGCTGTAGTTGTTGATGCTCGCTGTCTGGTTGGTGGTGACCACCGTGGCTGCAACAGGCAGTGCGGCTGAAGCGAGAACTGTGATCGCGGTTGTTGCGACGATTTTGCTGATGACGTTTTTGAGCACGGTTTGCCTCTTTGTTGTGGATGTCAGCATATGCAACGGTTGTGCCAATTCACAAACCTCTTTGATATCAAGGGCCAGGCAGAATGCCCCTCGCGCGAGATGGCTAGGCTGTAAGAAATAGCGACAGTGCAGCCGTCACAAAAAAGCCTTGCACGACGTCGATAAAGATTTGCCATCTTCAGTCATGAAAACGGAACTAACACGCGGTGGCGCCCGTCCAGGCAGCGACCGCAATCCCCTTTTAAAGTGGGAAGCTGGTGAAGTAATGATCCGCGTCTCAGGGGACGATGCAGGAAATCCTGTATCGGTCGTCAAGCGCTGGCTGCGAGCGGGCGCATACTTGGGTGTCGGAACGTTGGCCAGGGCTTCGTAGCGATGCGCAGCCTGGCGACTGATGCCAGTCTGCTGAAGCGCATTGGCGTAAGGGGTTTGTGCGGATCGTGTCGCATCGTCGGACACGATGGCGCTAACTTGCTTGGCAGTCTGGGGAGTTG
>JAQGMQ010000343.1 GCA_028292305.1 Rhodoferax sp. | reverse complement strand
TGCAGTTCGGCAAGCCGCTGTCGGCGCAGCAGGCCGTGCAGCACAAGATGGCCGAAATCTTCTGCGACCTGCAGCAACTGCTGGCGCTGGCCGGGCGGCTGGCCACCGAGATCGACACCGCGCCCGGCGGCCCCTGGCCCACGCTGGCGCCGGCCAAGAGCTTCATCGGCCGGCGCGCGCTGCGGGCCTGCGGCCAGCTGGTGCAGGTGTCCGGCGGCATTGCCGTGACCGAGGAATACAAGCTCGGCCATTTTTACCGGCGGCTGCATGTGGCGGCCGCGCTGTTCGGCAATGCCGAGCAGCAGCTCGCCCGCATCGACATCCGGCGACAGCTGCTGGCCGCCTGACGCCCCAACCCCTTTCGTCACCCTCCCCAAGGAAGCCCCTTCATGACCAACACCATGACCAATCCCATCACCAATCCCATGACCACCAGCGCCTTGCGTCTCGAAGTCAAGGACCGCGTCGCCTACCTCACGATCAATCGGCCCGAGGCCATGAATTCGGTGAATGGCGCGCTGCACACCGCCTTGTCGCGGGTCTTCATCGACCTGGGCGAACGCCGCGACATCAACGTGATCGTGCTCAGCGGCGAAGGCAAGGCGTTCTGCGCCGGCGGCGACATCGAATGGATGAAACAAGCCGTGCGCGAGCCCGAGCAGTTCGAGATCGTGACCTGGGAGGCCAAGCGCATCGTTTATTCGATGCTCGACTGCGAGATACCGATCATCGGCCGCATCAACGGCGACGCCGTGGGCCTGGGCGCCACGCTGGCCCTGCTGTGCGACATCACCGTCATGGCTGACCACGCCCGCATCGGTGACCCGCATGTGCGGGTGGGCCTGAACGCGGCGGACGGCGGCGGCTTCCTGTGGCCGCAGATGATCGGCTTCGGCAAGGCACGTGAGTTGTTGCTGACCGGCGACCTGCTGAGCGCGGCAGAGGCAAAACAGCTGGGTGCGATCGGCAACGTGGTGCCAGCGGCAGAGCTGGACGCCAAGGTCGACGGCTTCGTGGCCAAGCTGGCCAACGGCGCCACCAAGGCCATCCGCTGGACCAAGGCCGGCTACACCATTCCGCTGCGCCAGCTGGCCCACGGCCACATGGATGCGGGCACCGCCTACGAATGCCTGACCAACCTGACGCAGGACCACCACGCGGCCATCGAGGCCTTCGCCAACAAGCAGAAGCCGACCTTCATCGGGCGCTGAGACGGGCATGTCAACGCTCAAAATGTCAACGTTCAAAGACTTCGAGGGCCGCACGGCGCTGGTGACCGGCGGCGCGAGCGGCATCGGCCTGGCCTGCGTGCAGTTGATGCTGGCGCGCGGCGCCAGCGTGGTGCTGGCCGATCTGGACCCGTCGCGCACCGCTGAAGCCGCCGTCCGCGAGGGCGCCGTGCCGCTGGCCTTCGATGTGGCCGACCGCGCCGCCGTGGCTTCGGCCCAGCGGCAACTGGCGGAACAGGGCATCGCCGTGGATCTGCTGGTGAACTGCGCCGGCATCGTTCAGTCGCCCGAGCCGCCCGGCGTGCTGGCGCATGGGGTGTTCCAGCGCGTGATGGCCATCGACTTCGAAGGCACCTATGCCTGCTGCGCCGAGTTCGGCAGCGCCATGGCGGTGCGCGGCCGGGGCTCCATCGTCAACATCGCGTCGGTGGCGGGCATGCGCTCGATGCCGCTGCACGCCTATTCGCCAGCCAAGGCGGCGGTGGTGTCGCTGGGCGAATGCCTGGCCGGCGAATGGGGACGCTCGGGGGTACGGGTCAATACCGTGTCGCCGGGTTATACCGTCACGGCGGCGTTGCAGGGCCAGATCGACCTGGGCCTGCGCGACCCGGAAAAGCTCAAGGCCAACAGCGCGCTGGGCCGCCTCATCGCACCGGATGACATCGCCGAGGCGGTGGTGTTCCTGCTGTCCGACGCGGCGCGCATGATCACCGGCGTGAACCTGCCGGTGGACGCGGGCTGGCTGGTGGCCGGCTCATGGAACACCTTTGGCGGCGTGCGGGCGGCCGTCCAGGCCTGATCAGGCAAACAAACACATCAAGGAGACAAGACATGGCAACTACTTTCTGGAAAACATGGGCCGCGGGCCTGCTGGCCTGTGCCGCCGTGGTGGCGCAGGGGCAAACCTTCCCCAGCCAGCCGCTGCGCTGGATCGTGCCCTATCCCGCGGGTGGTGGCACCGACATCGTGGCCCGCATGCTGGGCCAGGCGATGGGCGCCAGCATGGGTCAACAGCTGTTGATCGACAACAAGCCCGGCGCGGGCACGATGATCGGCGGCGACCTGGTCGCCCGCGCCAAGGCCGACGGCTACACCATCGGCACGGTGGACACCTCGACGGTGGCGCTGGCGCCGCACCTCTATGCCAAGGTCCCGTACAAGCCGGAAAAGGACTTTGCCTACATCGGTGGCACCACGCGGTTCCCGTTCGTGCTGGTGGTGAACCCGGCGGTGCCGGCGACCAACCTGCAGGAGTTGATCGCCCTGGCGCGCAGGAACCCCGGCGGCCTGAAATACGCCACGCCCGGCCCTGGTGGCCCCAACCACCTGGGCATGGAGCTGTTCCAGCGCAAGGCCGGCATCCAGCTGATGCACGTGCCCTACAAGGGCGATGCGCCGGCGCTGCTCGGCCTGATGGGCGGCGAGATCGACATGTACCTGGTCAACACCGCCGCCAGTCTGGCCTACATCCGCTCCGGCAAGGTGCGGCCGCTGGCCCTGTCGATGGGCAAGCGCAGCGCGGTGTTGCCCGATGTGCCGACCTTCGCCGAGGCCGGCGTGCCCGACTTCGAGTCGTATTCCTGGCAGGGCCTGGCGGCACCGGCCGGTACGCCGCCGGCGGTGGTGGCGCGGCTGAACAGCGAACTCAACAAGGCGCTGGCCTCCGACGAGGTGCAGAAGAAGCTCAACGAACTGGGCATCGAGCCGTCGCCCACCACGCCCGATGAATTCAGCGCCACGGTGAAGTCGCAAAGCACGCTCTGGGGCGGCGTGATCCGCACCGCCAACATCAAGCTGGAGGAGTGACGGCGTGCCCTATCCCGAATTGAAAGGCCGGGTGGTGCTGGTCACCGGCGGCGCCAGCGGGCTGGGCCTGGCGGCGGGCCAGAGTTTTGTGCGCGAGGGCGCCAGCGTGGTGCTGGCCGACCTGCACGCCGACCGCGCCGTGGCCGAAGCCGGGCTGCTGGGCCCGGCCCACCTGGGGCTGGGCGGCGACGTGTCGAACGAGGCCGACGTGGCGTCGATGGTGAACGCCACGTTGACCCGCTTCGGCCGGCTCGACGTGCTGGTCAACAGCGCCGGCATTCCCGACTCGTTCCTGCCCACGCTCGAGCAGGACGTGGCCGACTTTCGCCGCCTGGTCGACGTGCACCTGTGCGGCACCTACATGATGTGCAAGGCCGCCGCGCCGCAGATGCTGCGCCAGGGACGTGGCGCGATGATCAACCTGAGTTCGGTGGCCGGGGTGCTGGGCCTGGCCCGGCGCAACGCCTACAGCGCGGCCAAGGCCGGCATCGGCATGATGACCCGCACCCTGGGTTGCGAATGGGCCGCGCAGGGCATTCGCGTCAATGCGATTGCGCCGGGCTACATGCTCACGCCGTTCATGCAGAAGCTGGTCGACGAGGGCAAGCTCGACGCCGACCAGGTGCGCCGCCGCACGCCCGCGGGCCGGCTCGGCAGCGCGCGGCACATTGCCGACGCGATGCTGTTCCTGGCTTCGGACGGCGCCGAATTCATCACCGGCGTGACGTTGCCGGTGGACGGCGGCTACATGGCCTGGGGCGCGGTGGGCGATGCCTACGGCGGCCCGCTCAACTGAACACCACGCACCATGATCTACGAAGAACGCAACTACAGCTTTGCGCCACTGAACTTCCGGCCGTTCCTGAAATTGTTCGAGGAAGAAGGCCTGGCGCTGACCCGTGCCCACCTGGGCACGCTGGTGGCCTATTTCACCACCGAGACCGGCCAGCTGAACACGGCGGTCCACATCTGGGCCTTCGACGACCTGGCCGACCGCGACCGGCGCCGCGAGGCGATGTGGAACGACCCCGCGTGGCTGGCCTATTCGGCCAAGGTGCTGCCGTGGATCTTGCGCATGGACAACCGCCTGCTCAAACCCACAGGGTTTTCTCCTCTGCGCTGACGCCTGCGGCCTGACGACAATCGCCCCGTGAACTTCGACCTGGACGCCAATCCCGACCTGCCCGCAGCGGACGGCGCAGCCGTGCCCGCCGAACACGTGCGTGGCGCGCAGAGCGTGCGGCGAGCGTTGCAACTGCTGCGCCGCGTGGCCAAGTGCAACGACGACGGCATCAAGCTCGCCGACCTGGTGCGCGCCGAGGGCCTGGACCGCGCCACCACCTACCGGCTGATGACTTGCCTGGTCGAAGAGCAGTTCGTCGACCGCGACAGCGAACACCTGTACCGCCTCGGCCCGGAGGCGGTGTTGCTCGGCTCGCTGCTTCCGCAACCCACGCCGCTGTTGCGCCGATTCGTACCGATGATGAAGCGCGTCGGCCGCATCGGTGGCGACACGACTTTCCTGATGATGCGCCAGGGCGACTTCGTCTACTGCGCGCACCGCGAAGAGGGCAGCTCGCCGATCAAGATCCTCACCACGGGCATCGGCCAGCGCCGCCTCATCGGCACCGGCACCGGCGGCACGGCGGTGCTGGCGCTGATGGATGACGCGGAGATCGCCGCAACCTTCGCCCGCAACGCGGCCGCCTATGCCGAACACGGCATCGGCGTCGACCGCCTGCGGGCCATGGGCATGGCCTGCCGCGAACAAGGTTGCTGCGTGGTGTTCGACTCGTTCGGCGAAGTCGGTGTGGCCGGCTTCGGCATCGCCTTTCGCATGAGCGACCACGGCATGGGCGCGGTGAGCATCGCCACGCTGACGGCCCGGTTCGGCTTCGAGCGGCAACACAAGATGCGGCAGCTGATCGCGACGGAGCTGCGCGGTCTGGGATTGCACGGCTGAGTCATCGGCCGCTGACGTGCGGTGTCAGATCGCCTGCTGGTCGACCCGCGCGGACAACGCCGCGGCAAGCTCCTTGCGCTCGCTGTAGCGGTCGACCAGGTACGGTGCCACGTCGCGCGTGAGCAGCGTGAACTTCACCAGTTCTTCCATCACGTCGACCACGCGGTCGTAGTAGGGTGATGGCTTCATCCGGCCGTCGTCTTCGAACTCTGCATAGGCCTTGGCGACCGCGCTCTGGTTGGGGATGGTGAGCATGCGCATCCAGCGGCCCAGGATGCGCATCTGGTTGACCGCGTTGAACGACTGCGAACCGCCGCTCACCTCCATCACCGCCAGCGTCTTGCCCTGGGTCGGGCGCAACGCGCCGAGCGCGAGCGGAATCCAGTCGATCTGGCTTTTCATGATGCCGGTCATGGCCCCGTGGCGTTCGGGCGAACACCAGACCATGCCTTCGCACCAGCCGGCCGCATCGCGCAGTTCCTGCACCTTGGGGTGGGTTTCGGGCGCGGCGTCGGGCTGGGGCAGGCCCTCCGGGTCGAAGATGCGAACCTCCGCGCCCGTCGCCTCCAGCAACCGGCCGGCCGTCAGTGTCAGCAGTTTGCTGTAGGAGCGTTCACGCAGTGAGCCATACAGCATGAGGATGCGCGGCGCATGGGTGGCTGCGGCACGCGGGACGAGCGCGGTTGCGGATGGCACACGAAACGCAGCGTCGAGTTGGGGGAGGGGCGACATGCCTTCAGCTTCCGTGGCGTTCGGCACCCCCAACCACCTCGCCATCTTCCTTGGCGAAAGGGCCCCGTTGTGGCGCGGGCAGGATGTCGAGCACGGCCTCGGACGGACGGCACAGCCGGGTGCCCAGCGGGGTGACCACGATCGGGCGGTTGATGAGGATCGGGTGCCGCAGCATCTGGTCGACCAGCTCCGCGTCGCTCCAGTTTGTGTCCTGCAGGCCGAGTTCATCGTACGGCGTGCCCTTCTGGCGCAGCAGCTGGCGCGGGCCGATGGCCATCGCGGCCAGCAGGGCCAGCAACTGGTCGCGGCTCGGCGGCGTCTTGAGGTATTCGACGACCTCGGGTTCGGCACCGCTGTTGCGGATCAGCGCCAGGGTGTTGCGCGAGGTGCCGCAGGCCGGGTTGTGGTAGATCGTGATCTTGTCCATGGTCTTCATCCTTGGTTGGCACGCAGGCCCGATTCGTACCAGGCCTTTGAGCGGTTGACGGTGGCCACCACGGCCAGCATCACCGGTACTTCGACGAGCACGCCGACCACGGTGGCCAGGGCGGCGCCGGACTGGAATCCAAACAAGCCGATGGCCGTGGCCACGGCCAGTTCGAAGAAGTTGCTGGCGCCGATCAGCGCCGACGGCCCGGCCACGCAATGCTGCACGCCCAGGCTGCGGTTCAGCCAGTAGGCCAGGCCGGAATTGAAGATCACCTGGAGCAGGATCGGCACGGCCAGCAGCGCAATCACCAGCGGCTGGCGCAGGATGGCCTCGCCCTGGAAGGCGAACAGCAGCACCAGCGTCAGCAGCAGCGCGGCCATGGAAAAAGGGCCGAGCCTGGCGGCCACCGCCTGGAAATGCGCCACGCCTCTGGCCAGCAGCGCACGGCGCAGCGCTTGCGACAACGCCACCGGCAAGACGATGTACAGCAGCACCGAGGCGAGCAGTGTGTCCCAGGGTACGGTGATGGACGAAAGCCCGAGCAGCAGTGCCACGATGGGCGCGAACGCCACCACCATGATGGCGTCGTTCAGCGCCACCTGCGACAGCGTGAAATATGGGTCGCCCCGGCATAGCTGGCTCCACACGAAGACCATGGCCGTGCACGGCGCCGCGGCCAGCAGGATCAGGCCGGCGATGTAGCTGTCGAGCTGCTCGGCCGGCAGCCATGGCGCGAACACGTGGCGCACGAAGATCCAGCCCAGCAGCGCCATGCTGAAGGGCTTGACCGCCCAGTTGATGAACAGCGTGACGCCGATGCCCCGCGCGTGCGCCCGGACCTGGCCGAGTGCGGCAAAGTCGATCTTTAGCAGCATCGGGATCACCATCACCCAGATCAGCGCGCCCACCGGCAGGTTGATGCTGGCCACTTCCATCGACGCGACGGCCCGGGTCAGCCCCGGGAATGCCTGGCCCGCCGCCACGCCGACCACGATGCACAGCGCGACCCACACGCTGAGGTAACGCTCGAAAAATCCGATGCCCGGCGCCGGCGCGGTGGCGGATGCCATCAGCACTTGCACACGGCCGCCGCGGGCGCGACGGCACAGGCCGCGTCCTGGCAGCAGTTCTCGGTGAGGTAGGCCAGCAGGCCGTTCATCTGCGCATAGGCGGCGCGGTAGATGAGGTTGCGGCTGGCGCGCTCCTGCGTGACCAGGCCGGCATGCACCAGTTCCTTCAGGTGGAACGACAAGGTGTTGGCCGGAATGCCGAGGCCCTCGGCCATGGCGCCAGGCGTCAGCCCGGGCTCGCCGATGACCACGAGGGCACGGAACACCTGCAGCCGGACCGGCTGGGCCAGGGCGGCCAGGGCTTTGACGACGGTTGATTCTTCCATTATTCGATAATACTCGAAATATGGATTTTATGGGCAAGGATGCAATCTGGTGCTTGCCTGTTCGTCGTCTATTTCAAAGGTGTGCGAGGATGTTGACCAGCCGGCCAAACGGATCGCGCACGAAGAAGCGCCGCACACCCCAGGACTCGTCCACGGGCCCGTAGGTGGCCGGAAAACCGGCTGCGGACATGCGGGCCAGCGCGGTGTCCAAGTCATCCACCTCGATCGACAGATCGGGCACCGCCGTGCCAGAGCCGCCTTCCGCGGCAAAGCTAACCTGCACCGGCATTTCGCGCCAGTTGCCGTAGGTGTGTATCCAGCCGTGGTCCATCAGCAGTTCGAGCCCCAGCACGTCCTGGTAGAAGGCGCGGGCGCGGCCAAGGTCCGGGGCGCTGAAATTGGCGACGATGCGTTGGACTTGCATGGGGCGGCCTTGGGTTGTTTGGCATGCGGAGCGAGGGCACGGTATTTTTTGCTTCGGATCTTTCGAGCCTTGGGGCGCATCAGACTGCACGCGACGGCCATAAATCTGCTTCACGCAACCCCATGGCCGCAAGGTCCGCAGCCCGCAAAGCTTCGTCCATCGCGCAGAAAAATTCATCCAGTTGCGGCGGCTTGACGGTGGTGCCCGACAGCATGGCGTGCACCTGGCCTCGGTGGTGGGTCTGGTGTTCGAACAGATGGGCCAGGAGGCGCGTCCGGGTTTCAATCTGCACGCGATCCGGCCGCGCGATGGCGACCTGCCGCGAGAGGTAGACATCTTCCAGCCCAAGGCAATAGGCAATCAAACGCTTGTCCACTTGGGTCTGGGCCGCGTGCAATGGTGTGCACGTGTCGAACGTCATTTCTTCGTCGAAGAATCGCGCCGGATTCGTGTGCGGACGTTCGGCGCGCGCGTCGCGCTCCAGTGCGTCGAGGTAGAACTGGTCCACAGCCTGGATGTGATTCAGCGTAGCGCGAATTGAGGGAAAGAAACTGGTTCTGACCGCGACAAACTCGGTCTGGCCCAGGCGGCCGCACGCCGATAGCAACCGATGGTTGGCCCAGGCACTCTGGTAGGCCTGGGTGGCGAAGTGGTGCGAGAGAGGATCTTGTGGCATGCCGCTATTTTTACTCGCTTGTGTTGTCGCTGTGCAGCGGCAATGAGGTGCCGCCACAACCGTTGCCGTCGATCTTAATCACCCAGCAACAACCCCAGCGGCTTCAGCGGCCCCAGCGGAATCAACTGGAACGACATCATGCCCGCCACGCCGAGCGGCAGCGCTTCCAGGATGCCATGCGCTTCCTCGGTGGTGGCGACGTTCATGATGAAGACGACGCCATTGCTCTCTGTCTGAAAGTACCAATGGTCGATCTTGCCGGCCAGGTAGTTGCGCAGCGTGGCGCGCACCTCCAGCGGCAAGATCGGCGCGATGGCTTCGGGCGTGCCCTTGGCCGTGACGGTGCCGATGGCCAGGATCTTGGTGGTGGGCACGTGCACGGCGGCAAGCGCTGCCAGCAACGGCACGTGGGGTGGTGGGGAGGATGCGGTTGGAGTGGACATGGAAGGGCTCCGGTTGGGTGGATGAAAGTGAAAGCGGTGCGGTCGGTCAGCGGTCGGTCAGCGGGCGGTCAGCGGGCGGGGTGGGGCAGCCGGCTGGAGAACCTGGCCTGGAACGCCTTGGGGTCGGCGGTGAAGGCCTGGTAGGCGCCCTGGGTCAGCGGGCCTGCGGCGATCTCTTCGTTCTTGCCGGCCTCTACCGCGTCGAGCGTGTCGGTGACGACCTCGTGCGGCGCCATGCGCGGCTCGGGCAGGCGGTGGCCGATGGCGGTTTCGGTCTGCACGGCGAGCACGCCGACGACGGCCGTGCCCTGTGCCGCAAGCTCCGCGCGGATGCTGCGCGTGACCGACAGGAAAGCGGCCTTCGACGCCGAATACGAGCCCGCGACCGGCAGGCTGACCAGCGCCGCCATCGACAGCATGTTCACGATGGCGCCGCCGCCCGAGGCGGCCAGCACCGGCGCAAAAGCGCGGGTCAGTGCCAGCGGACCGAAGTAGTTGACCTCCATCTCGCGGCGCGCGTCGTCGAGTTGCGGTGCGGCCATGGCGCCCTGGAACGCAGCGTAGCCGGCGTTGTTGATGAGCAGGCTCACGTCCGGTGCGTCGATGGCGGCCTGGGCGATGTGCGCGGCGTTGGTCACGTCGAGCACGAGCGGCACCAGGCGGGGGTCGGCGCCGGCCAGTAGGTCGGCCAGCGAGGCGGTGTCGCGGGCGGTGACGTAGACCTTGGCGGCGCCGCGCCGCAGCAGGTCGGCTACGAAGGCGCGGCCGATGCCGCCGTGGGCGCCGGTGACGAGGGCGATGGCATGGGTGATGTTCATGGGGTTCCTTGAGGTGAGGTGCGTGATGGGGCGCTGGCGGCAGGTCAGCCGTTGAGGACATCGGCATGGGCGCGGGCGAATTCACCCACGGTCATCGACCGGCGGCCGGTGAGCTGTTCGACGTTGTCGTCGGCACCGGCCATGGCGCCGTTGTGGTAGTCGGCCATCGCACCGCCGAGGTGCTGGACGATGTAGGGCGGCACCCCCATGGCTTCGATCGAGGCCGTGTAGTCGGCGATCGGCAAGTCCTGGAAGCGGATGGTGCGGCCCAGGGCTTCGGAGAGCTCCGCGGCCATCTGGGTGTGGTCCATCTCGACCGGACCCGACAACGCAATGGTCTGGCCGATGTGCGGCGCCGGGTTCTTCAGCAGTGCGGCGATGGCACGGCCCTGGTCGTCGGCGGCGATCGGCGCATGGCGGCCCTGGCCCACCGGCATGCGCAGCACGCCTTGCTTCAGGAACGGCAGTTGCCACGGGTACAGCAGCCATTCGAGGAAGTAGGTGGGGCGCAGATGGATCACGGGCAGGCCCGACCAATTCAGCACCTGTTCGGCCAGGAAGGTGTCGCGGCTGGAGGCGCTTTGCGAATGGCGGTTGGCCGAGCGCTGCGACAGGTTGATAACGGTGGCCACGCCTGCCTCTTTGGCAGCCTGGGCGAAGTTGACGGTCGCCTGGACCAGGCCGGGCTGCACCGGCCAGACCAGGTAGGCCGCTTCTACGCCGGCCATCGCGGCCACGACGCTGTCGATGTCCAGCAAATCCCCGACGACGACTTCGGCGCCGAGTGCCTGCAGCGCTTCGGCGCGGGCGTCGAGGCGGTGCACCAGGGCGCGGACGTCGAGACCGAGGGTGATGGAGGCCTTGACGGCGGCGCGGCCGGTATCGCCAGTGGCGCCGGTGATCAGTACTTTCTTGCTCATGGTGTTTCCTTGGGGTCAGTGGATCAGTGGGTGGGTCGGTGGCAACTGCCTGCGAACGCTTCAGGTCCGCGCCGTTGCCGTGGCGCGAGACCTTCAAACCGCAAGGGGTGTGCGGCGGGGGCCACACGTCTTGCCGATGGATGGAAGATAGGCGGTTGGCGGGGGTTCCGGTAGGCATTGGTTTTGGCTATGATTTATGCTGAATCAGCATTGATAGCCGACTCCCGCACAGGATTTGGCTGGAGATACTGGCTTTTCGGCAATGCCGAGCACCGAGATTCATAACCGAGGCGGATAGACGAGCCTCAGCTTTCGCCGACCTGCCCGTTGGCGAACCCACCCGAAAACTGCTTCGGCCAGGACCACCATGAAAGACATCCAAAGCCTCCGCCTCTATGCCCGCGTGGCGCGGCTCGGCAGCTTTTCAGCGGCGGCGCGCGAGGCCGGTCTGGCCCAGTCGCAGGTCTCGCGCATGGTGGCCGACCTGGAGGCCGGGCTGGGCGCGCGCCTGTTCCAGCGCACCACGCGGGCCGTCGTGCCGACCGAAGCCGGGTCGGATTTTCTGGCGCGCGTGGAGCCGATCCTGGCCGCGCTGGACGACGCGGAAAACAGCGTCCGAGAAAGTGGCGAACTGCGCGGCCTGCTGCGCCTGGCGATGCCGACGACGATGGGGACACGCATGGTCTTGCCGCGGCTGGCGGCCTTCACCGAGCAGCATCCGCTGCTGCGTGTCGACGTGCTGCTGGACGACCGCTGGCAGGACATGGTGCGTGAGGCGGTGGACGTGGGCATCCGCGTGGGCCCGCTGCCCGACCTGGCCGGCACCGCGCGCCTGATCGCCACCATGCACCGCGTCGTGGTGGCGGCACCGGCCTACCTGGCGCGCGCGGGCACACCGGTGCGCCCGGCAGACCTGGCCCGGCACCGCATCGTCGGCGGCCCGGCCACGTCGAAGACGGCTTCCTGGCAGTTCGAGCGCGAGGGTGAAAAGGCGGCGGTCGACCTGCAGCCGCATGTCACGGTGAACGACAACGCCGGCGCGGTGGCCGCCGTGGTGGGCGGTCTGGGCATCACCTCGACCACCGAGTGGGCCTGCCAGCAGGAGCTGCGGAGCGGGTCGCTGGTACGCCTGCTGCCCGACTGGAAAACCGCCGACCTGCCGGTCAACGCCTATTTCCCGATGGGCCGATCGACGCGCATCGCGGCACGGGCCTTCGTCGAATTCATCGCCCGCGAACTGGGCGCTGCGCCGCCGCCGGTCAACGCTGGTTGACTACGCGGCAGCCATCAGCGCAAGCCGCGGTAGAACGCCCGGATCTCTTCCGCCAGTGCCTCGGGCTGCTCCATCGCCGCGAAGTGCCCGCCGCGCGGCATCACCGACCAGCGCTGAATGTCGGTGAAGGTGCGGGCCGCCAGCGACTGCGGCGGGCGCACGATCTCGGCGGGGAACTCGGCGTAGCCCATGGGCACGTCGACCGTATGGCCTTCGGGGATGGGCCAGTCTGGCGCGTGCTGGCGGGCGTAGTACGGCCAGAACGACGAGCCGATGGCGCCGGTGAACCAGTAAAGACCCACATTGGCCAGGATCTCGTCCTTCGAGAAGACGAATTCCACGTCGCCACCGCAATCGGACCAGGCGCGCATCTTCTCGACGATCCACGCGGCCAGGCCGACCGGGGAATCGGTGAGCGCGAAGGCCAGGGTCTGCGGCCGTGTGCCTTGCTGCTGGCTGTAGCCGGTTTCTTCACCGAGCCAGTGCTTGAGTTCCTTCAGGTACTGCTGTTCGGCTGCGTTGCCATTGGCCAGCTGCGTGGTGTCGCGCCGCAGCGGCAGCAGGTTGAGGTGCACGCCGATGGTCTTGTCCGGGTGTGCAAAGCCAAGCCGCGCCGACACCGACGCGCCCCAGTCCCCGCCCTGTGTGGCGAAGCGCGGATAACCCAGCG
>JAQGMQ010000340.1 GCA_028292305.1 Rhodoferax sp. | reverse complement strand
CCAGCTGGTGTCGACCGGCATCGAAAATGCGGCCGCCGGCACGCTGCAGGTCACGTTCCCCACCATCGCCGCCGGCGTGGCCACGTTCCAGCTCACGGTGCCGGTGTCGGGCCAGACCTTTTCATTGAACGGCACGGCCCTCCAGACCAACATTTACGGCTTTGCCGGCCCGGCCTTGATCACCAGCACCGGCAGCGGTTGCGCCAGCCTGTGCACCGGCGCACTCGACGCGGGCAATGCGGTGCGCGGCATGGTGGGCGGCACGGGCAGCTCGCGCGCGGGGCTGGTCTATGGCTTCAACAGCGGGCTGGGCACGGTCTCGGGCGCCATGGTGTTCAAGCCCTGACCAGCGCGGCCAGGGGTGCAAGGTGCGGGGCCGCAGGGGTCAGCGCCCCAGCCCCATGCCGCGGGCGATCACCTCTTTCATGATCTCGTTGGTGCCGCCGTAGATGCGCTGCACCCGCGCGTCGGCATAGGCCCGAGTGATCGGGTAGTCCCACATGTAGCCGTAGCCGCCGAACAGCTGCACACAGGCGTCCATCACCTTGCACTGCAGGTCGGTGCACCAGTACTTGGCCATGCTGGCGGTCTCGGTGTCGAGCTGTTCGCGCAGCAGCAGCTCGGTGCAGCGGTCGACGAACACCTGGGCCACCTGCACCTCGGTCTGCAGGCCGGCCAGCGTATGGCGGGTGTTCTGAAAGCTCGCCACCGGCTGGCCGAACACGCTGCGCACCAGCACGTAGTCGACCGTCCATTCGATCGCCGCCTGGGCCGCGGCCACGGCGGTGATGGCGATCTGCAGCCGCTCCCAGGGCAGCTGTTCCATGACACACATGAAGCCGCGGTTTTCCTGCGCGGCGCCGCCCAGCAGCTGCGTGGGCGCCAGGTGCACGTTGTCGAAGAACAGCTCCGCCGTGTCCTGCGCCTTCATGCCCAGCTTCTTCAGCCGCCGGCCCACGGTGAAGCCGGGCATGCCGCGTTCGACCAGCATCAGGCTGATGCCCTTGGCGCCGGCCGCGGCGTCGGTCTTGGCCAGCACCACCACCAGGTCGGCATGCCAGCCATTGGTGATGAAGGTCTTGCTGCCGTTCAGCAGATAGCTGCCGTCCGGCTGCAGTGCGGCCGTGGTCTGGATGGCCTGCAGGTCCGAGCCGGCGGCCGGTTCGGTCATGGCGATGGCGCCCACCATGTCGCCGAAAGCCAGGCGCGGCAGGTAGCTCTGCTTCTGCTGCGCCGTGCCGTACTGCAGGATGTACGGCGCCACGATCTCGCTGTGCAGGCTGTATCCGATGCCGCTGAATCCGCCCCGCGCCAGCTCCTCCATCTGCACCACCGAATACAGCTTGTCGGCACCCGCGCCGCCATACATCTCGGGCATGCTGGCGCACAGAAAATTGTGGTCGCCGGCCTTGTGCCACACCACCCGGTCGACATGGCCCTGCTCTTCCCACTCGGCATGAAACGGCGCAATCTCCTTCTGGATGAAGCGACGAAAACTATCGCGAAATGCGGCGTGCTCGGGGCTGAACAAGGTGCGTTCGATCATGGGCTTTCCGGCGGGCGGACCGACGATGCTGGGGAGGCCATCAAGACTAATGCCGACCTCGGTCAACGTCTGGTGAATACTGCCCGGCCCGGGGCAGATGCGTCCACCAAATGCATGACGGCCACCAGCCCACGCCAGGGCTTGCCAAGCCGCGCCGATCACGCCAACATCGCCTGATGAGCCAAGCCCAACCCCACATCGTTTTGCGTGACCCCGAGCCGGGAGACATCGGCTGGGTGGTCGAACAGCACGGCGCGGTCTACGCCCGCGAATACGGCTGGAACAGCGAGTTCGAAGCCCTGGTGGCCGAGATCGCCGCGCGCTTCCTGCGCCGCTTCCAGCCCGAATGGGAAAAGTGCTGGATCGCCGAACTCGATGGCCGGCGCGTGGGCGCGGTGTTCCTCGCGCGCAAGAGCGCCACCGTGGCCCAGCTGCGCATGCTGATCCTCACACCAGATGCGCGCGGCCTGGGCCTGGGCAGCCGCCTCAGCGACGCCTGCATCGACTTCGCCCGCGCCAAGGGTTACCGCAAGATGCTGCTGTGGACCAACAGCTGCCTCACCGCCGCCCGCGCCATCTATGCCAAGCGTGGCTTCGTGCTGAAGAAGAGCGAGCCCTACCACGGCTTCGGCCAGGACCTGGTGGGCGAGACCTGGGAGCTGAAGCTCTGATGCGTTGAGGGCGTGGCCTGCGCGCCGGGCGTAAAGCTCGGCACCGCAGTCCGTCGCGTGGCAAGGCATGGCGATAATTGCGCATGCCCGCACAGCCTTCCGACGCTCCTCCACATCCCGCCGCAATGGCGCGCCCCGCGTCGCCGCGCGACCTTTTCCTGTCGTTCACCTGGCTGGCGCTGCAAGGCTTCGGCGGCGTGCTGGCCGTGGTGCAGCGCGAACTGGTCGAGCGCAAACGCTGGCTCACGCGCGACGAATTCATCGAAGACTGGGCTGTGGCGCAGATCATGCCGGGGCCGAACGTGGTCAACCTGTCGATCATGCTCGGCGACCGCTATTTCGGCTGGCGCGGCGCCTTTGCAGCGTTGTCGGGCATGCTGGCCCTGCCGCTGCTGGTGGTGTTGGCTTTGGCATTGATCTATTCCCATGTGGCCGACAACCCGGCGGTGGCCGGCGCGCTGCGCGGCATGGCGGCGGTGGCGGCCGGGCTGGTGGTGGCCACCGGGCTGAAGCTCATCGCCGCACTGCGCAGCAACGTGCTCGGGCCGGCCTTGTGCGCGGCGCTGGGCCTGGCCTGCTTCACCGCCATCGCCCTGCTGCGCTGGCCCCTACTGCCGGTGCTGCTGGTGGTGGGCGGCCTGGGCTGCGTGCTGGCCTACCGCAGGCTCAAGCCGTGACGCCGGTGCTGGTGCTGCACCTGGGCTGGCCCGACTGGCTGGCGCTGTTCGGCCATTACCTGGCGCTGTCGCTGGTGGCGGTGGGCGGCGCCATCACCGCCACGCCCGAGATGCACCGCTTCCTGGTGGACAAGAACCATTGGCTCACCGACACCCAGTTCAACGCCTCCATCGCCATCGCCCAGGCCGCGCCCGGCCCCAACGTGCTGTTCATCGCCCTGATGGGCTGGAACGTGGGCCTGAACGCGGGCGGCGGCGTGTGGACGGCGCTGCTCGGCATGTCGGCCACCATGCTGGGCATCCTGCTGCCGAGTTCCATCGTCACCTGGCTCGCGGCCCGCTGGGGCCACCGCAACCGCGAGCTGCGCGCCGTGCGGGCGTTCAAGCAGGGCATGTCGCCGATCGTGGTGGCGCTGCTGATCGCCACCGGCTGGGTGCTGGCCAATGCCCAACACGGCAGCGGGCGGGCCTGGCCGCTGTGGCTGTTGACCGGCGTGGCGGCGCTGGTGGTGTGGCGCACCAGGCTGCACCTGCTGTGGCTGCTGGGGGCCGGCGCGGCGCTGGGCGCGTTCGGTTTGGTGTAGGCACGGGAAGGCACGGGAAGGCACGGGTAGGCACGGCCGCTGCCCCGGCCCGGCGCGGGACGCGCGCGGGCCACCTCGTGGCGTAACCCTGTAAAAACCCTACAGCAACCCGAGACTTGGCCCGCTCGGGTGCAATGGCCGCGGACACCATTCCCGGCCGGGTGCACATGGCGCGGAGCCAGCGCCCAGGTTGCGCGTTTATCCGACACCGCGACGCAGCATTTCCTTCTTGAAGACGGAACCCGCGCAGGACATGCTTGTCCCATCAGTCCGGTTCAGGGAAGGAGCGCTTGCTTTGTTGCAGTCATTTGGGTGGATTATCTTTTTGGTCATTGGCGTGGTCGTGATCGGCTTGGGCATCACGTTGGAAATGCGCCGCCGCAAACGCGCCGCGGCCGAGCGCAAGGCGGTCTGGAAGGCGCACCAGGACTGGCTGCGCAACAGCGCGCCGCATCCCCCCGGGCGCGACCTGCCGCCGCGCGCCAAGAACGGCGGCCCCGGCCACGTCTGACGGCGTCAGCGGCGCCCTGGGCGCCATTCGTGCCGCGCGT
>JAQGMQ010000338.1 GCA_028292305.1 Rhodoferax sp. | reverse complement strand
AATTCGACCTGGTTTTCGCCGGATCTGAAAAGGATGCGCAAGCCCGTCGAGCCATCGCCGTGGCGCTGAACCGGCAACCCCGCGCGTGGCGCGTGCCATCCATTCGGTCAACGGGCCTCAGCACGCCCGTGCAGCCTCTATCGTGGCGATGTCGATCTTCTTCATGGTCATCATCGCGTCGAAGACGCGCTTGGCGGTGGCCGGGTCCGGGTCGGCCATGGCCGAGGTGAGGGCGCGCGGCGTGATCTGCCACGACAGGCCCCACCGGTCCTTGCACCAGCCGCACTCGCTTTCCTGGCCGCCATTGCCCACGACCGCGTTCCACAGGTGGTCGGTCTCGGCCTGGTCGTCGGTCGCGATCTGAAAAGAAAAGGCCTGGCTGTGCTTGAACTGCGGCCCGCCGTTCAGCCCGATGCAGGGCACACCCGCGACGGTGAATTCAACCGTCAACACGTCACCCTGCTTGCCGGCGGGGTAGTCGCCCGGCGCGCGGAAGACTTTGCCGACCGTGCTGTCGGGGAAGGTGGCGGCATAGAAGTTCGCGGCGTCGACGGCGCTGCCGTCAAACCACAGACAGAGGGTGTTCTTGCTGACCATTGCGTGTCTCCTGAAGTTGTTGGTTTTCATCCGGCCCGCATCAGGCTTTCACATACGCCTGAATGTGTTCAAGCTGTTGCGCCCAACCCCTGCGTTCCATCCGGTAGGCCTCGTCGCGCCGCGCCTGCGGCAACTGGTCGAAACCCGATTCGGCCACGGTCAGCAAGGTGTTGCCCTGCACGTCGTCGAGCATGAACTCCACAAGCGTCGGGGCTTCGACCGCGTAGTCGACGCGCGGGTCGACGGCATACGGGTGCCAGCGGAACGAGAACAGCCGTTCGGGCTGCAGCCGCTCGACCGTGAGATGCAGGTCGAGGTGCTCATAACCCGGCACGGTGAGCTTGCCGGTGGCCGGCCGGCCGACGGCAAAAGGCGTGTCGAGCCGGGCCATGAACCATTCGCCGAACTGGCGCGGGTCGGTCAGTGCCTGCCAGACGCGGTGCTGCGGCGCCTTCAGCAGGATTTCCTTTTCGAAACGGGCGGTGTCGGGGGTGGTGTTCATGGGGTGTCTCCCTTTCATTTTGTAGCGACCACGCGGCGAAAATCAAGTGTTTGGGCCAACATCTGCGCCGACAATTGACCCATGTACCGAACCCCTATTTTCACAAGCCACGCCGCGCCAGTCCACCCCCCCAAGGCGGTGTTCGCATGATGCAGCAACTTGGCTTCGGCTTCGACGACGGCGTGCCGGTCGTGGCCCCGGCGGTTGGCGGCAGCAGCCGCGCCGCGCGCCAGACCAAACCCAAGCGCCCGGTCACGCTCTCCACCCCCGGCCAGCCGCGCATGGCGGCGCCGGCCGAGCTGTCGCTGCTCGGGGCGGCAAGCGACGCGCCGGATGCCGCCATCGCAGCGCCTTTGCCAGCCACGCCAACGCCCGCCGCCATTTCGCCAGCCGATGACTTCGAAAGCCTGGCCCAGCGGCTCGAGGCCCACGCCGACTACCGCGTGCTGCGCCGCCTCGTGCCGCGTCTGTATTTTGAAGCCACGGCGCTTGCATCAGAGCCCGCATCAGATTCCGCATCCGGGTCTGGGTCCTTGCCTGGGTCCGCCGGCATCGCCCGCCTGCTGATCCTCGACACCGAAACCACCGGCCTCAACCACGCGCGCGACAAGATCATGGAACTCGCCCTGCTGCGGGTCGACGTCGATCGCGCCACCGGCCAGCCGGTCGGCCCGGTGCTGGTGTACGACGGCCTCGAAGATCCGGGCCAGCCGATCCCGGCCGAGGTGCAGGCCATCACCGGCATCGACGACGGCATGGTGCGCGGCCAGCAGCTCGACACCGCACGCATCGCCGAGTTGCTCGACGGCGTGGACCTGGTCGTGGCCCACAACGCCGGCTTCGACCGGCCCTTCGTCGAAGCCAGGCTGCCGGCCTTCGCGGCCAAAGACTGGGCCTGTTCCTTCGCCGACATCGACTGGAAAGGCGAGGGCAAAGGCTCGTCCAAACTCGAAACCCTGGCCTTGGGCCTGGGCCTGTTCTACGACGCGCACCGCGCCGAAATGGACTGCCATGCCCTGCTCGCCGTGTTGCAGGCCACGCTGCCCACGGCAGGCCGCAGCGGCCTGGCGCGCCTGCTGCAGGCTGCGCCCACGCCGCGTTACCGGCTGCAGGCCACCGGCGCGCCCTTCGACGCCAAGGACGCGCTGAAAGACCGCGGCTACCGCTGGGATGCGGTGCAGAAGGTCTGGCACACACGCCTGGACGACGCGGCCTTGCTCGACGCGGAGGCCGCGTGGCTCAAGGCCGAGGTGTACGGCCAACGCGCGGCGCGGGTGCAGGTCGAGACGCTGGACGCGCAGGTGCGGTATTCGGGCCGGGCGGGGGTGGTGGAGTGGCGGGTGTTGTAGGTCAGAGGCTGCCATGCAGCGGCTGGGTTGCCAGTGCTGCAGTTTTCGCCTGCCGGCGTCGTACCGTCAAGTGCGCAGCGCCGAGACCCACCAAGAGCAGTGCGCCGGTGCCCGGTTCAGGAACGGAATTGGGTGGTGCCGTCGGGCCGCTGGCCGCGATCGCGATACTGCCGACATAGGTCCCGACGGCCTCGCTGTTGATGCCGCTCGCGGTGAGCGTATAGCTGCCTGGATTCAGAAGCGGCGAATTCAGGACCCAGTTCTCGAACGGGTCGGCGGTGAAGGCGTTACCGGTGAACACGCCCGACGGCCCGGCCAGCACCAGGCTCGTGAAGTCGACATCCTGGCTGCCTCCCACGACGGTGCTCAGGAGCACGTTCACTGCCCGCATGGAAGCCAGCGTGAACGTGTAGACATCGGAAAACGCGCCCGCCGTGGGCGTGTGGACGAAGCCGGTGCTGCCCGACGACAAATCCAGGGGCCCACCGCTACCGGAAGGCGGCGCCGTGCTGCTCCCTGACAACACGATGTTGCCGACGTAGGTTCCAACGGCCGCGCTGTTGGTCCCGTTCGTGGTGAGCGCGTAGCTGCCCGGGCCAAGACTGGCGTTGGTGATGGCCCAGGTTTCATACGGGTCGCTGGTCAACGAACTGGCCGTGAACGTGCCCGAGGGCCCTGTCAAGATGACGCTTGAGAAGTCGACGTTCTGGCCGCCGCCAACGACGGAGCTGAGCAGCACATTCACGGTTTGCGACGAGGCCAACGTGAACGTGTAAAGGTCAGAAAAACCACCGCTCCCGGGCGTGCTCACGAACCCGCCGCTGCCAGAAGATATATCCACGGGCCCCGCTGATGCGGTGGTGCCGAAGCCGCCCAGGACCAGGGCTGCGGCGAAGACGATGTCAAGGCTCAGTTTCACGGCGCGATCTCCCATCGGGTGGTCGAGGCCGAGAACAGGGTTGTTCCAAGAACTGAACCGCGACCAATGACGCAAAAGTCATGCCGAAGTGGAATATCCAAACCACATCAATGGATAGACTGGCTATCCGACCGACTGAGACGGGCGCACTGTATATTTTTCCGACAGTCCTGAGGTGGACGCATGGCCCTGGTCGTTGTCCATAAGAGGGTGTGTCCACGGTAGCGTCGACGCCTTGCCGGTCGTGTTGCAGGCCATGGGCCACGAGAGGACCACGCGCGTCTGCTTGTATTCATGGCACTCGAACAGCCAGTCAGTCACACGCGCGGGTCCGCCCCCTCTGGTTTCAATCCGTTTGAGCGAGAAAATGCGCTTACCTCAGTTCAGGCGCCTCTTGACATGAACCGTGTGATGAGCACATCCAGCAACCCGCCGACAGTCTCCATAATTTGCCCAGCCGTCGAGCGGCTGCTCACGCTGCTGGCCTCCGACCGCCCGCGCATCCTCGTCGCCCTCGCCGGCTTGCCGGGCGCAGGCAAGACCACCGTCGCCGCTGGCTGGGCTTGTGCCGTGAACCGGCTGGCCGGCGCGGGCAGCATGCAGGTGCTTGGCATGGACGGCTTTCATCTGCCGCGTGCGGCCCTGGCGCAGATGCCCGACCCGGCGGCAGCGCTGGCGCGTCGCGGTGCGCCGTGGACCTTCGGCCCCGCCGCCTTGCGTGCGCGTCTGCTGGCTCTGCGCGGTGGTCCTTGTAGCGCCAATAACGCCGATGGCCCGCCCCAGTCCGTCCCCTGGCCCGACTTCCAGCACGACATCGGCGACCCGGTGGACGGCGTTTTCACGGTGCCGCCCACGACACGCCTGGTGCTGGTGGAGGGCCTCTACCTGCTGCACCGGGGCGAGGAGTGGGGCCTGCACGAACTGTTCGACACCTGCTGGTTCCTGGACGTGCCGCCCGCCCAATCGCTGCGCCAACTGGCCGCGCGGCACCGACACGTTTGGGGCCTGACGGCGGACGAGGCGCAGGCGCGCATCGACGCGAACGACGGGTTGAACGCGCAACTGGTCTGGGCCGAACGCGCGCAGGCTGACTGGCTCGCGCCGCCGGACGTGCCGCATTGAGGGGCGGCCGGAACCACCGGGCTTGAAGGCCTGGCACCGCAAAAGCGGCTTCGGGAATTTGCTTTGCGCTGGCCACGCCAAAGCGCGATCCCGAGCGCCACGCCGGTGCATCTGCGCCGATTGAAAGCGCATAAGCACCCCGATTCAGGGCGTCGCCCGTTCGAATGCGGTGGCATCGCCTCCTCGTATCGGAGTCTTCAAGCTTGTAGAAGCCGCGTCGCTGCTGGCGTGTCCGCTCACAAAAACTCATTCTTGCCAAGCTGGCATAGCTCTTGCAAAATAAAACCATATTATGGCACTATGTTCCATTTTTTGGAACTAAATCATGGCATCACTCGAAAGCGCCGGCGTCATCCTCCGGTTGATCAACCAGTTGAAGCGGCAGGTCACGGTCACGGACCTGGTCGACCACCTGGCCATGCCCAAGAGCTCGGCCTCGCGCCTGTTGCGGCAGATGGCCGACGAAGGGTTTCTGGAGCGCGACAGCCTGACCCGCGCCTTCGGGCCGGCGCTGATGATCCTCGAGCTGTCGCGCCTGGTGCGCTCCACCACGCAGCTGTTTCCCTTGCTGCAAAAGGCGCTGCAAGGCCTTTGCCTGCGCAGCGGCCACACCGGCTATATCTCGGTGCTCGACGGCACCGAGGTGTTGGTGCTGTTCGTGCAGTCGGGCACCCATCCTCTGCAGCTGATGACTTATCCGGGCCACCGCTCGCCGGCCTGGGCCACGTCCACCGGCCGCGCGCTGCTGGCGCTGGAAACCTACGACGCGGTGCGCCAGCGTTTCGGTGCCGCCTTGCCGACGGTCTCGCCGAACGCACCGGCCGATGTCGACGCCCTGCTGGCGCGCCTGGCCGAGGTGCGCGCCGAGGGTTATGCCCGTGCGCACAACGAAGCCATCTCGGGCGTGGGCTCGATCAGCTGCGCCGTGAGCGACCCGCACACCCGCGAACGCCTGGCGTTCTGCCTCTCGTTTCCCAGTGCCGACGCCGATGCCCCGGGCATCCAGGCGTTGGCGCTGGATCTCATGGCCGAAGCCTCGGGCATCGGCCGCCTCGTCGGCGATCCCGCCTGGGCTCGCTAGCCATCCCCCAAAGCACTCCAACCACCGGTAAGAGGTTCTTCCATGTCCACGTCGTCCCATCCTCCCAGCGCCGCTTTCGGCGCCGCCAGCCCGGCGGCACCGGTGGCCGGCTTCTCGCCGCAGTTCCACCCGCAGGCCCTCTCTGGCGCCAACCTGGTGTTGCTGGCGCTGCTCAGCGTCTTCGGCGCAGTCATCGGCATTCAACTGCTGGTGACTTTGGGCGTCACGCCGAACACCTCGATCATCGGGGCGCTGGTGGCGATGATCCTGGCGCGTATTCCGCTGCAGATGATGAGCGGCTACCGGTCCATCCATTTCCAGAACCTGGCGCAGAGCGCCATCTCGTCGGCCACGTTCGGTGCGGCCAACAGCCTGTTGCTGCCGATCGCGATCCCGTTCCTCATGGGCCGGCCCGACCTGGTGCTGCCGATGTTCATCGGCGTGTCGCTGGCCATGCTGCTCGACGGCTATCTGCTGTACCGCATGTTCAACACCAAGATCTTCCCGGCATCGGGCGCCTGGCCACCGGGCGTGGCCGCGGCCGAAGCCATCAAGGCGGGCGACAAGGGGGGCAAACAGGCCGCGCTGCTGGGTGCCGGCATGCTGGTCGGCGCGGTGGGTTCGTGGTTCAAGATCCCGATGTCGGCCTTCGGCACGGCCTTCATCGGCAACATCTGGGCGCTGGGCATGTTCGGCGTGGGCCTCTTGCTGCGAGGTTATGCGCAGCCGCTGTTCGGCTACGACATCAACAAGGCCTACATCCCGCACGGCATGATGATCGGCGCGGGCCTGGTGGCGCTGGTGCAGGTCGGCATGGTGCTGATGAAGAAATCGACCCAGGCCGAAGCCGAGTCGACCGAAGAAAGCCTGACCGGCCGCAGCGTCGGCAAGACCCTGCGCATGGGTGGCCTGGCCTACATCGCGCTGGCGGCCGGCGTGTCGCTGCTGGGCGGCCTGTATGCCGAGATGTCGGTGCCGATGCTGATCGCCTTCATCTTCTACGCGGCCTTCGCCGCCTTCGTGCACGAGATGATCGTCGGCATCGCCGCCATGCATTCGGGCTGGTTCCCGGCGTTTGCAGTGGCGCTGATCACCTTGCTGCTCGGCTTGTTGCTGGGCTTCCCGGTGACGGCGCTGGCGGTGTTGTGCGGCTTCTCGGTGGCCACCGGCCCGGCGTTCGCCGACATGGGCTACGACCTGAAGGCCGGCTTCATCCTGCGCGGCCATGGCGCCGATCCGGCTTTCGAACTCGAAGGCCGCAAGCAACAGCTGATCGCGGCCATGCTGGCTTTCCTGATCGCCATTCCCGTGGTCTACATCGCCCACACCATCTATTTCTCGCAGGGCATGGTGCCGCCGGTGGCCAAGGTCTACGTGGCCACCATCAACGCCGGCGCGGTACCGGGCATTGCGCAGTCGCTGTTCCTGTGGGCCATTCCCGGTGCGCTGATCCAGTTCATCGGCGGCCCGAAGCGCCAGCTTGGCGTGTTGCTGGCCACCGGCCTGTTGATCGCCAACCCGATGGCCGGCTGGGCCGTGGCGGTGGGCATTGCGCTGCGTGTGTTGATCGAAAAATTCGGCGGGGAAAAGGCACGCGGCTACATGGAAGTCTTTGCGGGCGGCGTGATCGCCGGCGACGCACTCTTCAGCTTCTTCAACGCCACCCTCAGCGCCAGGTTCGGCAAGAAATAAATCCCGCGGGCTCGCACGGTGCGGTGCCCCGTTCACTCTCACTTGAAGGAAATGAAACCATGAGCCTCGCTCAGACTTTGCAGGTTTTTGAATTGTTCGACTCGGCCCACGCCAGCGGCCAGACGGTGGTGAAGCTGCTCGCCGCCTACGACCGCGTGGCGGTCACCGTGACCAAAATCAGCGGCCCGAAAGGCGCAACCGATTTCGTGCGCATCGTGATCCCCGGCAGTGCCGGCAAGCTGGCCGGCGGCACGGCGCCCACGCTGGGCATCGTCGGTCGGCTGGGTGGCATCGGCGCGCGGCCCACGCGCATCGGCCTGGTGTCGGACGCCGACGGCGCGGAGGCGGCGGTGGCCGCGGCCCTGAAGCTGGCCCACATGCAGACCCAGGGCGACACCCTGCCCGGCGACGTGGTGGTGGCCACCCACATTTGCCCCGATGCGCCCACGCGGCCGCACGAGCCGGTCGACTTCATGGACTCGCCGGTGGACACCGAAGACATGAACGCGCATGAAGTCAGCGACGAGATGGACGCCGTGTTGTCCATCGACACCACCAAGGGCAACCGCATCATCAACCACAAGGGATTCGCGATCTCGCCCACGGTGAAGCAGGGCTACATCCTCAGAGTGTCCGACGACCTGCTGCGCATCATGGAGATGACCTCGGGTCGCCCGGCGGTGACTTTCCCGATCACCACGCAGGACATCACGCCCTACGGCAACGGCGTGTACCACCTGAACAGCATCCTGCAGCCGTCCATCGCCACCACCGCGCCCACGGTGGGCGTGGCCATCACGGCCGAGAGCGTGGTGCCGGGCTGCGGCACCGGCGCCAGCCACGAGACCGACATCGCCGCCGCGGCCAAGTTCGCGGTGGAAGTGGCCAAGGAATTCTCGCGCGGCACCTGCAGCTTCTTCGACGCCGACGAATACGCGCTGCTGCACCGGCTGTACGGCTCGCTGGCGCATCTGCAGCGCCGCCAGACGGCATGAAGGGGGCGACGCGATGACGACCCAGACCCTGCTCGGCACACTCACCATCGGCCAGGCGCCGCGGCCCGACATCACGCCCATCCTGGCGCAGCACCTGCCGGCCAGCACCCGGTGTATCCACGCCGGCCTGCTCGACGGCCTGTCGCGCGCCGAGATCGAGCGGCTCTACGCGCTCGAGCCCGGCCAGGCCACGCTGATCACGCGGCTGCTCGACGGCAGCGCGGTCATTGTCAGCAAACCCAAGGTGCTGGCCCTGATGAACCGCACGATCGCCGAACTGAAAGACCAGGGCTGCAATTTCATCCTGCTGCTGTGCACCGGCGCCTTCGAGAGGCTGGAGAGCGGCGGTGCCTGGTTGATCGAGCCCGACCTGATCGTCTCGCCCAGCGTGGCTGCGCTGGCGGGCGCGCGCCAGGTCGGCATCGTCGTGCCGCTGCAGTCGCAGGTGGCGTCGGAGGCGCACAAGTGGCGCGCGCTCGAACATGCACCGATCTGCGCGGTGGCGTCGCCGTATGCCGATGGCACGGAGGCACTGGCCCAGGCGGCCAGGAGCCTGGCGGCCCAGGGCGCCGAACTGCTGGTCATGGACTGCATGGGTTTCGTCGAGGCCCACCGCGCGGTGGCGGCGCAGGCGTCGGGCCTGCCGGTGTTGCTATCGAACGCGCTGATCGCGCGCCTGACCGCGGAGCTGCTGGCGTGAGCCGGTTCGTGTGCCGGTCCATGAGCCGGTGCCAGATCGTTCTATGCTTGCGGCATCTTTGAAGCATCTCCCCTGAAAGGCTCTCGATGAATCTGCTTCTGCTCAGCAACTCCCGCAGCCCCGACGGCGGCTACCTGACCCACGCGCGCGACGCCATCGCCGAGATCGCCGGCGCGCGCAGGCAGGCGGTGTTCGTGCCGTATGCCGGCGTCACCATCGGCTGGGACGACTACACCCAGCGCGTGGCCGAGACCTTCGCGCCACTGGGCATCGGTGTGCAGTCGGTGCACCAGGCCGACGATGCGCGCGCGCTGGTGCGCCAGGCCGAGATCATCGTGGTCGGCGGCGGCAACACCTTCAACCTGCTCAAGTGCTGCCGCGCAGCCGGCCTGCTGCCACTGATCGCCGCGCAGGTGTGGGCCGGCGCGGCCTACATCGGCTGGAGCGCCGGCGCCAACCTGGCCGGGCCGACCATCTGCACCACCAACGACATGCCCATCGTCGACCCCGGCGGCTTCGACGCGCTCGGCCTGGTGCCGTTCCAGCTCAATCCGCACTACACCAATGCCTTGCCCGCCGGCCACCAGGGCGAGACCCGCGACCAGCGGCTGGCGGAATTTCTGGTGGCGAATCCGCAGGCGCGCGTCATCGGCCTGCCCGAAGGCGACTGGCTGCGCGTGGACGGCACCGATGTGCAATTGCGCGGCCCGTGGCCCGCAAAGATCTTCGAGGCGGGCCAGGATGTGCGCTCGGTCGCGTCGCCGGCGCGGCTCGCGCTGTGAGTCGTTTCTGAGCCATTGACCCGCGGGCGGATGCGCAAGCAGCGCCACTGCCTTGCCGCACCGCGCGTGCCTGTGGAACGTGCCTGTGTTTACCCTGGGTTTGTAGTCTGCGCGACATTGCTAGGCGTTTGTCCTAGTGTTTCGCCCTAGAGCGCAATCGTAAGATGATTGAAGCGTCCCGAGTCCGGCTTTCACCCGAAAGCCGGGGCGGAGCGGGCAACATAAAACCACATGGGACGAACACGGCGCGATGGCGGACATCATTCTCGAAACACGTGAACTCACCAAAGAGTTCAAGGGCTTCACCGCCGTCAGCAAGGTCAACCTGTCGGTCAAACGGGGTTCCATCCACGCACTGATCGGGCCCAACGGCGCAGGCAAGACCACCTGCTTCAACCTGCTCACCAAATTCATCGAGCCCACGCGCGGCGAGATTCTGTTCAACGGTCAGGACATCACCCGCGAGCGCCCGGCGCAGATCGCGCGGCGCGGCGTGATTCGTTCGTTCCAGATCTCGGCGGTGTTTCCGCACCTCACGCTGCTCGAAAACGTGCGCCTCGGTCTGCAGCGCCAGTTGGGCACCTCGTTTCATTTCTGGAAGAGCGAAAAATCCTTGAGCCAGCTCAACGGCCGCGCGCGTGAATTGCTGGCCGAAGTGGGCCTCGAAGACCTGGCCGAAGAAACCACGGTCAACCTGCCCTACGGCCGCAAGCGCGCGCTCGAGATCGCCACCACGCTGGCGATGGAGCCCGAACTCATGTTGCTCGACGAGCCCACGCAGGGCATGGGCCATGAAGACGTGGACCGCGTCGCCCAGCTCATCAAGAAGGTGTCGAAGGGCCGCACCATCCTCATGGTCGAACACAACATGGGCGTGGTGTCCACCATCGCCGACACCATCACCGTGCTGCAGCGCGGCGCCGTGCTGGCCGAAGGCCCGTATGCCGAAGTCTCGCGCAATCCGCAGGTGATGGAAGCTTATATGGGCACCACCGCCGGCCAACTGCAAGGCGCGCATTAGATGGTGGCCGCCCTCGAAATCAGCGGCCTGCAGGCCTGGTACGGCGAGTCCCACGTGCTGCACGGCGTCGACCTGGTGGTGCAGCCCGGCGAAGTGGTCACGCTGCTGGGCCGCAACGGCGCGGGCCGCACCACGACGATGCGCGCGGTGATGGGCCTGACGGGCCGGCGCACCGGCTCGCTCAAGGTCAACGGCACCGAAACCATCGGCATGGCCACGCACCGCATCGCGCACCTGGGCATCGGTTATTGCCCCGAGGAACGCGGCATCTTCTCGAGCCTGTCGTGTGAAGAAAACCTGCTGCTGCCACCGCGCCTGCAAGGCGCCACCGGCGGCATGTCGATCGACGAGATCTACGCCATGTTTCCCAACCTGGCCGAGCGCCGCAACAGCCAGGGCACGCGCCTGTCGGGCGGCGAGCAGCAGATGCTGGCGGTGGCGCGCATCCTGCGCACGGGCGCCAAGCTGCTGCTGCTCGACGAGATCTCGGAAGGCCTGGCCCCGGTGATCGTGCAGGCGCTGGCCCGCATGATCACCACGCTGCGCCAGAAGGGCTACACCGTGGTGATGGTCGAGCAGAACTTCCACTTCGCGGCGCCCCTGGCCGACCGCTTCTACGTGATGGAGCACGGCCGCATTGCACTGCAATTCGGCGCGAGCGAGCTGCAGGCCAAGATGCCGGTGCTCAACGAGCTGCTCGGTGTCTGACGTGATTTTTTTCTCTGTGATCCCCTTTCATAACCCTGAGACAAAGAGGCAACCATGCAATACAAACTGAGTGTTCTGACCGGCGTGCTGGCTGTCATGGGCCTGGCCACCAGCGCGGTCCATGCGCAGGAAAAAGTCAAGATCGGCTTCATCACCGACATGTCCAGCCTGTACTCCGACGTGGAAGGCAAGGGCGGCGCCACGGCCATCCAGATGGCCATCGACGACTTCGGCGGCAAGGTGCTGGGCCAGCCCATCGAGATGATGTCGGCCGACCACCAGAACAAGCCCGACATCGCCGCCTCCAAGGCGCGTGAATGGATCGACACGCAGGGCGTGACCATGATCTTCGGCGGCACGAACTCGGGCACGGCGCTGGCCATGGCCAAGGTGGCCGACGAGAAGAAACGCGTGTACTTCAACAACGGCGCCGGCACCTCGGCACTGACCAACGAGCAGTGCACGCCCTACACCGTGCATTACGCCTACGACACCGTGGCGCTGGCCAAGGGCACCGGCGGCGCGGTGGTCGACCAGGGCGGCAAGAGCTGGTTCTTCCTGACGGCCGACTACGCCTTCGGCCAGGCGCTCGAAGCCGACACCACCACCATCGTCAAGGCCAAGGGCGGCACGGTGGTCGGCGCGGTGCGGCATCCGCTGAACGCTTCCGACTTCTCATCGTTCCTGCTGCAGGCGCAAAACTCCAAGGCGCAGATCCTCGGCCTGGCCAACGCCGGCGGCGACACCATCAATTCGATCAAGGCCGCCAAGGAATTCGGCATCAACAAGACGATGAAGACCGCCGGCCTGCTGGTGTTCCTGTCCGACATCCACAGCCTGGGCGTGAAGAACACCGAAGGCCTGCTGCACACCACCAGCTTCTACTGGGACCTGAACGACAAGACCCGCGCCTGGTCCAAGAAATTCTTCGACAAGATGAAGCGCATGCCGACCGACGTGCAGGCCGCCGACTACTCGGCCACCATGAACTACCTGAAGGCCGTCGAAGCCGCCAAGTCCACCGACGCCGACAAGGTCATGGCCCAGCTCAAGAGCATGAAGATCGACGACTTCTACGGCAAGGGCCAGATCCGTGCCGACGGCAGCTTCATCCACGACATGTACCTGGTGCAGGTCAAGTCGCCGGCCGAGTCGAAGCAGCCCTGGGACTACCTGAAGGTGATCAAGGTCATGCCGGGTGAACAGGTGTTCACCACCAAGGCAGAGACCAAATGCGCCTTGTGGAAGTAAGCACGCGGACCTCGCTGCCCTGCCTTCCCCACGCGGGGGAGGGCCAGGCAGCGGCCACCCCGCGTTGCCTGCACCGTAGCACGCCGCTCGCTCGCCAACATCCATGACCATCTCTCTTCCAGGCCTACTGAGCCAGCTCCTGCTGGGGTTGGTGAACGGCTCTTTCTACGCCATCCTGAGCCTGGGGCTGGCGGTCATCTTCGGCCTGCTGAATGTCATCAACTTCGCGCACGGCGCGTTGTTCATGATGGGCGCCATCCTCACCTGGATGGGCATGAATTATTTCGAGATCAACTACTGGGTGATGCTGCTGGCCGCACCCCTCATCGTGGGCGTCTTCGGTGTGGCCATCGAAAAGCTGTTGCTGCGCTGGATCTACAAGCTCGACCACCTTTACGGCCTGCTGCTCACGCTGGGTCTGACGCTGCTGATCGAAGGCGCGTTCCGCTCGGTCTACGGCGTCTCGGGCCTGAGCTACGACGCCCCCGATTTGCTCGACGGCGCGACCAACCTCGGCTTCATGGTGTTGCCCAACTACCGCGCATGGGTGGTGGTGGCCTCGCTGGTCGTGTGTTTCGCGACCTGGTTCGTCATTGAAAAAACCAAGCTTGGCGCCTACCTGCGTGCCGGCACCGAAAACCCGCGGCTGGTCGAGGCCTTCGGCATCAACGTGCCGCTGA
>JAQGMQ010000207.1 GCA_028292305.1 Rhodoferax sp. | reverse complement strand
CGGCCAGTCGCTGCTGCTGAACCGCAGCGTGACGCAAGCCATCGTGGAACGCCTGCCGGTGACCGCCTCGCTGACGCTGCTGGCCTTCGTCATCACGGTGGTGGTGGGCCTGGCCAGCGGCGTGGTGGCGGCGGTCAAGCGCAACACCTGGATCGACCAGACCGCGATGACGCTGGCGCTGGTCGGGTTGTCGCTGCCCGACTTCTGGCTCGGCCTGGTCGGCATCTATGTGTTCGCCGTCACGCTGGGCTGGTTTCCCACCGGCGGCTATGTGCCGTTTGTGCAGAGCCCGTCGGGCTGGCTGCACAGCCTGTTCCTGCCGGCGCTGGCGCTGGCCGCCACCCAGATGGGACTGCTGGCGCGCATGACGCGCTCCAGCATGCTCGAGGTGCTGGGCCAGGACTACATCCGCACGGCACGCGCCAAGGGCCTGCCGATGCGCACCGTGGTCGGCAAACATGCGATGGCCAACATCGCCATACCCACCCTGACGGTGATCGGCGTGAACGTCGGCATTCTGGTCGGCGGCGCGGTCATCGTCGAGTCGGTGTTCTCCATTCCTGGCGTCGGCCGGCTGGTGATCGGCGCCATCCAGCGCCGCGACATTCCGGTCATCCAGGGCGGACTTCTGATGATCGCCACGGCGATGGTCCTGATCAACCTGGCGGTGGACCTGCTTTACGCCGCCTTCGACCCACGGGTGCGCCTTGGCCGCTGAAATCTCCACTCTGCCGGCGCAAGCCGGGGCCGGCTGGAAGCCGCCCGAAGTGCTGCGCCGCCTGCTGCGCCACCGGCTGTTCGTCGTCGGCGCGGTGTTGCTGCTGGCCGTGGTCGCCGTGGTGCTGCTGGCGCCCTGGCTCGCGCCCTATGACCCGGTGAAGAACGACTACCGCTACCGGCTCGGCGCGCCGGTTGCCGCGCATTGGCTCGGCACCGACAGCTTCGGACGCGACGTGTTGAGCCGCACCCTTTACGGCGGCGTGGTGTCCTTGCGCATCGGCTTTTTCGTGATGCTGTTCACCGGTGTCATCGGCACGTTGATCGGCTTGAGCGCGGGCTACTTCCGCCGGCTCGAAGCGCCGATCATGCGGCTCATGGATGCGCTCATGGCCTTCCCCGGCGTGCTGCTGGCGATTGCGCTGGCGGCCGTGCTCGGGCCGTCGGAGCGCAACGTGATCATCGCCCTGGTGGTGACCTACGTGCCGCGCACCGCCCGCATCATGCGCGCCGCCGCGCTGGTGGTGAGCGAGCTCGAATACGTGCAGGCGGCACGCGCGGTGGGCGCCTCGCATCTGCGCATTCTGGTGAAGCACATCGGCGCCAACAGCCTGGCGCCGCTGATCGTGCAGATGACCTTCATCTTCGCCATCGCCATCCTGGCCGAGGCGCTGTTGAGCTTCGTCGGCGTGGGGCCGCAGCCGCCGATGCCGACCTGGGGCAACATCATTGCCGACGGCCGCGACTTCATTCCCGAGGCGCCGTGGATCTGCCTGTTCCCCGGGTTGTTCGTCGCCATGTCGGTGCTGGGCCTGAACCTCATCGGCGACGGCCTGCGCGATGTGCTCGACCCGCGGCTGAAGGAAAACTAGCCATGCTTTCTTCCCCGCAGTCCGCACCACCCAGCCCGTTGCTCAGCGTGCAGGGCCTGACCACGGCCGTCAAGGCCGGGCCACGCGAACTCACCATTCTGGAAGACGTGAGCTTCGATGTCGACGCGGGCCAGGTGCTGGCCCTGGTCGGCGAATCCGGCTCGGGCAAAAGCATGACGGCCTTGTCGATCATGCGTCTGCTGGCGTCGCCGGCCTATACCCCGGCCGGCAAGATCCTGTTCGAGTCCGAAGACCTGCTGCAGGCGTCCGAAGCACGCATGCAGCAGATCCGTGGCGCGGCGATCTCGATGATCTTCCAGGAGCCCATGAGTTCGCTGAACCCGGTGTTCAGCGTGGGTGAGCAGATCGCCGAGTCGCTGCGCTTCCACCGCCATCTGAGCCGCCGCGACGCCCGGGCCGAGGCGATCCGCCTGCTCGACCTGGTCGAGATCCCGCAGGCCGCCAGCCGGGTCGACCAGTACCCGCACCAGATGTCGGGCGGCATGCGTCAACGGGTGATGATCGCCATGGCGCTGGCCTGCAAGCCGCGGCTCCTGATCGCCGACGAGCCCACCACCGCGCTCGACGTGACGGTGCAGGCACAGATCCTCGCGCTGCTGCGCAACGTGCAGCGCGAGTTCCACATGGCCGTGATGCTCATCACCCACGACCTCGGCATCGTCACCGAATTCGCCGACGACGTGCTGGTGCTGTATGCCGGCCGCGTCGCCGAGCGCGCACCGATGGACGCCTTGTTCGACGCGCCGTCGCACCCCTACACCCATGGGCTGCTCGCGTCGATTCCGCCGCTCAACGAAGAAGTCGAAAGGCTCACGCCGATCCGCGGCAACGTGCCCAGCCTGGCAGCCATGCCCGCTGGCTGCCGCTTCGCGCCGCGCTGCGACTACGCGATGGACGCGTGCCGCGCCGCGCAGCCGGCCCTGCGCCAGATTGCGCCCGGCCACGACCTGGCCTGCAAGGCCGCCGAACTGGGCGTGCTGCCTTTTGGGCAGCGTGTGTTGGCGGAGGCCGAATGAATACAACTGCCCTTATGGAAGCGCCTCTTGTGCCGGTTGCGTCCCGCGTCGATGCTGCGCCGGCCGTGCCGCTGATCTCGGTTCGCCACCTGAGCAAGACCTTCGGCAAGCCGCCTGGCTGGCTGTCGCGCGGCGATACCCAGGTGCGTGCCGTGGACGACGTGAGCTTCGACATCCTGCCGGGCGAAACGCTGGGCATCGTCGGCGAGTCGGGCAGCGGCAAGTCGACCACGGGCCGGCTCATCATGCGGCTGCTGGAGCCCACCAGCGGCAGCGTGACCCTGGGCGGCGCCGAGTTGACCGGCTTGTCGCATGCACAGATGCAGCCGCACCGCCGATCGATGGGCATCGTGTTTCAAGACCCGTTTTCATCGCTGAACCCGCGCATGCGCATCGACGAACTGGTGGCCGAGCCGCTGGTGATCCACGGCGTCGGCAATGCCCGCGAACGTGCGGCGCGGGTGGGCGCCATGGTCGACAAGGTGGGGCTGCCCGCAAGCTTTCTGCGCCGGCACCCGCATGAGTTGTCGGGCGGGCAGCGGCAGCGCGTGG
>JAQGMQ010000326.1 GCA_028292305.1 Rhodoferax sp. | reverse complement strand
CCAGCGTTTCGACGGCGAGACCGGCACGCCGATGCCGGTGCATGCGGGCGAGATGTCGCTGCACCATACCGACCTGGTGCACGCTTCGGGCGCAAACGACAGCGACGACCGCCGCATCGGTTATGCGATCAGCTACATCCCGGCGCATGTGCGGCCGGTCGGCCCCATCAGGCCATCGGCCCTGCTGGTGCGCGGCCGCAACCACGGCCACTTCGTGCCCGAGCAGCGGCTGGACGCCCCGCTCTCGGACGCCGCCGTGCGCCAGCACCGCGAGACGCTGGCCCTGTTCCGGGCCCGGCAGGACGCGGGTTTCGGCGACGCCGCTGCGTCGGGCGCCAAGGCCACCGTGCCATGAATGACGCCCACGCGCTCACGGCGTTGGCCGAACGCTACTTCGCCGCCGTCGACCGCAAGGACCTGGCGGCCACGCTGGCCTGCTTCCAGCCCGAGGCCACGTTCACCATCGCCACCTACCAGCAAAAATACGCGGGCCGCGACACCGAGATCCGGGCCATGTTCGAACGCCTGCATGCGCGGTATGCCAGCGTCTGGCACGGCGACTTCGACCACGTCGTGCAGCCGCCGGACCGCATCGCCAGCCGCTTCCGCGTGCAGAACACCAGCTTCCAGAACCAGTTGCTGGTCAAGCACAACTGCAATTTCTTTCGCCTGCGCGACGGGCTGTTCGACGAGGTCTTCGTCTACATGAGCGGCGACAACTCGCTGGGTTGAACCAGCACCTCAGGCCGCCGGTCCTGGCTGCAGCAGCGCGGCCCAGTCGCCGAGCGACACGCCAGGCAAGTCCCCGGCAATCCCCAGCGCCAGCGTGGCTTTGAGCACGCGCTCGGCATGTGCGGCTGGCCAGACCCGCGTGGTCAGGTCCATGAACTTGCCACGCAGTTCGTCGCGGCTGTAGGGCGAAGCGTCGTCGCCACGGTTCACACCCACCTCGCCTTCCAGCCGGCTGCCGTCGTGCAACGTGATCACCACCCTGGCCGGTCGTTCCAGCGGCAGGCGTCGGCTCATGGTCGGGTCTTCGCGCACGTCGACGCGCTGCGCCAGGGCCAGCACGCGCGGGTCGCGCACGGCGTCCCAGGTGAAGCTGGCCAGCGCGCTGCTGCCGTTGACCAGCCGCGTGGCCACCGCGAACGGCACCGAGAATTTGGCGGCGAGTGTGTTGCGTGGCGCCTTGTCGTTCAGCTCGGCCGCATAGCCGTAGCTGTCGACCTGCACCTGCGCGATCTGGTCGACCTGCGGCAGCGGTCCGCGCGCAGCCATGGCGTCGATCGCATCGAGCGTGCCGTGGTTGTAGCGGCAGCAGGAATGCAGCTTGAAGTAGTTGTGCATCAGGTGCCAGTCGCGGCCCAGGTCGCGCAGCAGCACAGCGGTGTCGAAGCGCTCCGAGACGATGGCGCCGAACAGCGATACCAGGCCGTCGCGTTCGCCAGTGAAGCCGCTCTCGGCCAGTTGCAGCGCCAGCAGGCCGCTCCGGTTGCTCAGCCCGGCGTACACATTGCGCACCAGGCCGCCTTCGAGCATGGTCTTCTTCGACGTGGCCGTGGTCAGCGACGCGCCGATGTTGATGGCCTCGCGCATCGCTGGCGCGGCCAGCCCGGCCACGCGGGCGCAGGCCGCCGCCGCGCCCACGGTGCCCCAGGTGCCGTGCGGATGCATGGCCGCGCGCAGTTGCACCGCCGCACCCAGGCGCGAACCGACCTCGTAACCCGTGACCACGGCCGAGAGGAACACGCCGGCATCCAGCCCGCGTTCCTGGCACAAGGCCAATGCCGCCGGCACCACGTGGATCGCGGGGTGGCCCTTGGAAAAGCGGTTGCCCTCGTCCATCTCGAGGAAGGTGCCGGCCGTGCCGTTGATGAGCGCCGCGGCATCGGCACTGGCCGCGCGGCCCAGGCCGAGCAACGAAGCCATGCCCGGCGATGTCTGCTTCGCGGCCAGCGCGCGGAGTTCGGGCTCGGCCGAGCCGGCGACGATTGCCGCCACGGTGTCGGCCACGATCCAGCGCACCTGTTCCTGCACGGCGGCCGGCAGTGCGGCGAAATCGAGTTCGGCGGCAAAAGCGCTGAAGGTGTCCAGGTAGTCCAGGTAGTCCAAGGCGAGGCCCTTTCGTTTTATCGGGGGGTGTGCCGCACGATCTCGGCCGGCGTGGTCCACCACACCCCGGGCTGCGCCTTCAGCTGAGCCAGCAGCGTGCGCAGCGCCTGGATGCGGCTCGGCATGCCGCTCAGCCAGGGGTGGATCGAGACGCCGAACACCGCGGCGCGGTGCTGCTGTTCACACTCCGCATGCAGCCGGGCGAACGCGGCCGCGGCCAGCTCGGCATGGGCCCGCGGCTCGATGTTGCGCAGCCATTGGCATTGCACGTCGTCCCACTCCGACGACAGCGGCACCGACCACAACGGCGTGGCGGCGTGCAGCGGATAAGGCTGGTCGTCGTTGGACCAGTCGAGCGTGTGTGTGATGCCGGCTTCGGCCAGCAGGGCATGGGTGTCGGGCGTCGTGCCCCAGTCCTGGCTGACCCAGCCCGTGGGCCGGCGGCCGGTGGCGGCCGCGATGGCGGCGATCGAATCGGCCACGTGTTCGCGCTGCGCGTCGAGCGGCATGCCTGCATGCAGCATGCGGGTGGCCGCAACACCATGGGCCAGCCAGTCGCAGCCCCACTGGTTGAAGCTGTCGACCAGGCGCGGCAGGCGCCGCACGGCCATGGCGTTGGCGGCGATCACCGGGGTGATGCCGGCCTGCTTCAGTTCATCGATGACGCGGAAGATGCCGATGCGCAGCCCGTATTCGCGTTGCGACCAGCTGCGGTAGTCGGGCGTGAAGCTGCCGAACTCGCCGACCATCCGCGGGTCGCGCAGCGCGCCGGGCTCGGGCAGGAACTCCCAGTGCTCGAGGAACAACACGGCATAGGCGGCCAGGCCGCGGTCGCCGGGCCACCGGTAGCCCGGCCGTGTGGGCAGTGCGCTGTACGGGTAGAGCGAATGGTCCATCAAAATAATTTTGGGTTTTGAATCCGCAAGCGTTGACTTGCGCGCGTCTTGCGGACATAGTCTAGTCCAATTGTTCTATTTATGGAACAATAAGTTCCACCCCCTGTTGAGGACATATCCCATGACTTCGAATGCCCACCCCTCCCGCCTTTCCCGTCGTCTGATACTCCAAGCTGGTGCAGCCAGTGCCGTGCTTGGTGCACCCGGCCTTCTGCTGGCCCAGCCCAAGCCGGTGAAGATCGGCCTGCTGCATCCCGTGAGCGGTGCGCTGGCCTACAACGGCGGTCAGTCGCGGCTCGGCGCGCAGTGGGCCATCGACGAGATCAACGCGGCTGGCGGCATCAAGTCGATGGGCGGCACCAAGCTCGAAGCGGTGCTGGGCGATTCGCAGTCGCGGCCCGAGGTCGGTGTGTCGGAAGTCGAGCGCATGCAGCAGGAAGGCGTGTCGGCCTATGTGGGCTGCTTCTCCAGCGCCATCGCCCTGCCGGCCACGCAGGCCGCAGCCAAATACAACACGCCGTTCATGATCGACGTCGGCGTGTCCGACACCCTGGTCGGCCGCGGGCTGAAGAACATCTTCCGCCTGGCGCCCGGCAACGGCAAATGCGTGGACGACGCCTTCGCCGGCCTGGCCGAAGTCAACAAGGCGGCCGGCGGCATCGCCAAGACGGCGGTGTTGGTGCACGAGGATTCAGAGTTCGGCACCAGCACCGCCAGGCTGCTGGCGGCCAAGCTCGCCGCCATCGGCATCGAGGTCAAGGAAACCCTCAAGCACGCCACGCCGACGCGCGACTTCTCGAACCTGGTGCTGCGCATCAAGTCGATCAAGCCCGACATCGTGATCA
>JAQGMQ010000206.1 GCA_028292305.1 Rhodoferax sp. | reverse complement strand
TCGCCTTGTCCCAGAGCTCGAAATGGTTGCCCATGCCCAGCAGCATGGTTTCCTTCGAGATGCCGGCGCCTTCGCGCAGCTCGGGCGACACCAGCACCCGGCCGGTCCCGTCCATCTCGACGTCCATGGCGTTACCCAGGAAAATTCGCTTCCACCACTGCGCGGACATGGGCAGTTCGGCGATGCGCTCGCGGAACTTGTCCCACTCGGGGCCGGGAAACACCATGAGGCAGCCGTGCGGGTGTTTGGTGATGGTGAGCTGGCCCGCGGCTGTCGCGCTCAGGACGTCACGGTACCGGGTCGGCACCGATAGCCGCCCCTTGGCATCCAGACTTAGAGACGAAGCCCCTTGAAACACAACAGCCCACCCTCGCAAGGTTTTGCAAGCAAGTGGGCCATGCGACGGCACTTTTCACCACTTAATTGCACTTTTTTGCACTGTAGCAGGAAAAGCACACTCAGCCGGAGTCAACGCACGTATTTTTTGTAATCAAATCAACAACTTAGCCGCCATCTCGAATGTAGAGTTGAGAGAAAAAGTCGTTCTAAATTAAGCACTTAGATTGCGTTCTGAAGGTGTCGTCTCATCTTCAGTTCAGAAGGTGAAAAGCACCCAGCGCTTGACACTGTAGATAACGCCAGCACTCCTCAAAGAATGTAGCGCGACAAATCTTCGTTCTTGCTCAGTTCCTTGAGCCGGCCGTCCACGTAGGCCGCGTCGATCACGATGGTCTGGCCTTCGAGCCTGGTGGCATCGAAACTGACCTCGTCCAGCAGCCGCTCCATCACTGTCGACAGCCGGCGCGCACCGATATTCTCGGTCCTTTCGTTCACGTCGAACGCAATGTGCGCGAGACGTGTCAGGCCTTCGGGCGAGAACTCGAGCGTCACCTTTTCGGTGGCCAGCAAGGCCTGGTATTGCTTCACCAGCGAGGCATGGGTCTGGGTGAGGATGGCTTCGAAATCCTGCACCGACAGCGACTGCAACTCCACCCGGATCGGAAACCGCCCCTGCAGTTCGGGAATCAGGTCGCTGGGCCGGCTCAAGTGGAAAGCGCCCGAGGCGATGAACAGGATGTGGTCGGTCTTGATCGGGCCGTATTTGGTCGACACCGTTGTGCCCTCGACCAGCGGCAGCAGATCGCGCTGCACGCCCTGGCGCGACACCTCGGCGCCGCTGCCTTCGCTGCGCGAGGTCACCTTGTCGATCTCGTCGATGAAGACGATGCCGTTCTGCTCGGCGTTGAAGATGGCCCGGGTCTTGATCTCTTCCTCGTTCACCAGCTTGCCGGCCTCCTCTTCGATCAGGAGCTTCATCGCCTCGCTGATCTTCAGCTTGCGTGTCTTGCGCTTGGGTGCGCCGGCCTGGCTGAACATGCCGCGCAGCTGCTCGGTCATTTCCTCCATGCCGGGCGGGCCCATGATCTCGAGCTGCGTGCGCACGTCGGCCACGTCGATCTCGATCTCCTTGTCGTCCAGCTGGTGTTAGCGCAACTTCTTGAGGAACGACAGGCGCGACGGGCCTTACAGCTGCGGCGCGGCGCCCGCCTCTTCAGGGGCGCGCGCGGACGGAATCAGGATGTCGAGGATGCGCTCTTCGGCCGCGTCTTCGGCCCGCAGGCGCACCTTCTTCATTTCGGTTTCGCGCGTCTGCTTGATGGCGATGTCGGCCAGGTCGCGGATGATCGAATCGACGTCCTTGCCGACATAGCCGACCTCGGTGAACTTGGTGGCCTCGACCTTGATGAAAGGCGCGTCCGCCAGCCGCGCCAGCCGGCGCGCGATCTCGGTCTTGCCGACACCCGTGGGCCCGATCATCAGGATGTTCTTGGGTGTGATCTCGAAGCGCAGTTTCTCGTCCACCTGCTGCCGCCGCCAGCGGTTGCGCAGGGCAATGGCCACGGCGCGCTTGGCGTCGCGCTGGCCGACGATGTGGTGGTCAAGTTCGGAGACGATTTCCTGGGGGGTCATGGAAGACATAGATAGATTCTTGAATGCGCCAGCACTGGGCCAGACGGGAGCTGTTTTCATTCCAGAGACACCGCGCAACCGGCCGTCCGACCCGCGCAGGAGCGCCGTTGCCGAGCCGCTGGCGCGGCCCCCTGCGAGGGGTAGGCGCTACACGACGTGATCGGCCTGGCGCGGCGCCATAGCCTTTTACAGAGTCTCGATGGTGTGGTGCATGTTGGTGTAGATGCAGACTTCGCCGGCGTTCTCCAGCGATTTCTTGACGATGTCGCGCGCCGATAGTTCGGTGTTCTCCAGCAGCCCGATCGCGGCCGACTGCGCATAGGCGCCGCCGGAGCCGATGGCCACGATGCCACGCTCGGGTTCGAGCACGTCGCCGTTGCCGGTGATGATCAACGAAGCCTCGCTGTCAGCCACGGCCAGCATGGCCTCCAGGCGCCGCAGCACGCGGTCGGTGCGCCAGTCCTTGGTGAGCTCGATGGCGGCCCTGACCAGGTGCCCCTGGTGCTTCTCGAGCTTGCCTTCGAAGCGCTCGAACAACGTGAAGGCGTCGGCCGTGGCGCCTGCTAAGCCGGCCAGCACCTTGTCGTGGTAGAGCTTTCTGACCTTGCGCGCCGAGCCCTTGATGACGATGCTGCCCAGCGTGACCTGGCCGTCGCCGCCGATGGCGACCTGCATGCCCTGCGGCGTTTGCCGGCGGACGCTGATGATGGTGGTACCGTGAAACTGTTCCATAAGCACTTATTTGAGGATGAGTTCTGGGCATTGCAAGCGCGGAAACCAAAAGTTGCACCGGCGTGATGGCCTCTGCCGATCAGGGCATTGCGATGGCGTCCGGCCCGGCATGCGGCCCGTGGCTTGCGCCTTCCCACCGGGAGGAAGGCTGGGATGCGCGCACGGCGTGTATAGGTGTCGACGGCCGCTTGCGTCGCCGACCGCCTGCCCCCAACCCAGTCCTCTCGCGGAACGGGAGGAAGCGAACAACCGGGCGGGATTGCGGGCTGGCGGGCTGGCGGGCTGGCGGGACTGCGGGCTGGCGGGCCGACCGCCTGCCCGGTCAATTCCGCCGGGGAATTATTTTCGCGTTCTCGTTGATGCCGATGACGTTGAAGAAGATCGCCACCAGCCGGTGCAGGCCGCGGAACTCCACGCGCCGGCCGGCGCCCTGCTGGGTCGCGGCCCAATTCAGTACCGAGCCCGCGGCCGAGAAGTCGATGCGCATCAGGTGGTCGCAGGAGATGACCAGCAGGCCGCCCTCCTTCACTGCGTTTTCCATCGACGCCAGCGCCTGCGTGGCGTCGCCCAGCACCAGCCCGGACAAGGTGCCCATGCCGACGGCGGCGGTCGGCTGCACGGCCGGCAGGCTGCTGTGGACGAAATCGGTGGGTTTGAAGTCGGAAGGCGCATACGCTTCGGGTTCGGCGGGCAGGCCACCGTCGTCCGGCAGCATGCCGTCGTAATCGCCGGCATGCACCACCGAGAACTCGCAGCGCACCGGCCGCCATGACGGTGGCGACACCTCGTAGGTAATGCAGTACTCCAGCGCCACCAGATCGAACTCATCGGGTCGCTGCATGATGCGCAGCAGCTCGAGCCGCAGGCGCCACCAGGCCTGGTTGACCGAGCGGTCGCCCGACCTGGTCGCGGCCTTGACCACCGCCTCCAGGCGTTCGCCGTCGGCAAACACCAGCTGCACCTGCTGGTCGGCCAGATCGGCCAGCAGCAGGCTCAGCCCGTCGAGGGCGGCCACGTCAAGCGACAGCAGGCTGTCCCAGTTCAGGCGCAGCGTTTGCGGCGACCTGGACTGCACCATCGACTGCAGGCCGAGCACGGCGCTGGCGCCCATGATGCTGGGGCTGCTCCAGTTGAATCCTGGCGGCCGAACGCCACTTGCTGCCGCGCCCGGTCTGCCGCCGGCGCGCTGGCCAGGTGCGGGCTCGGGCGCCTTCGGGTTGCCGGCCAGTGCAGGCATGGAGAACCAAGGCGGCGCCGAGCGGCCGAAGCGCGTAGCGAAGTCGATGCCGACGGTATCGAAGCGGTCCTGCTGGTTGGTGGCCCGGTACAGGTCGAACAGCGTCATCCAGGTCTCCGTCGGGCCCATGTGCTCGGGCTCGGCGTCCAGCACGGCCAGGATGGCGGCTTCGGCACCGGCGTCGTCGCCATTGGCGAAACGGATCGCGGCTTCTTCAAGTTCGGGCGCGTGCACGAAGTCGGGCACATCGGCGGATTCGGGCGGAGCGGCGTCGTAGTCGAGCTCGAGGCTGTCGTTCAACGCGGCCAGCATGTCGATCATCGGCTCGTGCACCGGCGCGGCCGGCGCGCCATAAGCGCGCTGTGAGGCGGCGCCCGGCGCACCGAAAAGCGGCGACACCTCGGTGGCGGCATAGGACGCACCGCCGGGGTAGCCGGAATCTGCCGGCGGCTGCGCGCGGCGCAGCATGTCGCCGCGATGGCCACCGAGATCGTCGCCGTGCAGGTGCCCCGGCAGCGAAGCGGGCACGGTGGGCGCGTAGTGGCGGGCCACGGCGGAATCAGACACATCCGCGTCGTCCGTCAGGCTGAGCACGTCGGGCCGGCCATCGGCGCGGATATCGGCACGCGCATCGGGCACGAGCGAGGCACGGGAAGACAGCGGCACCGGCGTGGAGGCGCCGACGTCTTTCGACTTCCACCACTGCATCGACATCTGCGCTTCGATCTCGTCGATCTTCTTCAGCGTGCCGGCGCGGTCTTCGGATTTGGAGGGCAGGCTGCTCTGAAAGAACGAAGGCCGGCCGGCGTCGTCGGCACCGGGGGCCACGCCGGTCAGGGCTTCGCGCTGGCGCAGTTTTCGGAGCTGGTCGAACTCGCGGCGCCGCACGAAGTCGTTGCGGCGCTTGCGCTCGATCATCTCCTTGAGCATCTGCTTGCTGTAGACGCTTTCCTTGTCGGCCTCGGGCTGGTCGAGGTCGGACCAGTTCATCGTCGGGTTGCGAACGAACTTGACGACCTTCGAGAACAAGCCGGATGGCTGCGGCGGTTCGTCCTGGGCCATGGTCAGTGCGTCAGTTCAGGCTGGATGCG
>JAQGMQ010000295.1 GCA_028292305.1 Rhodoferax sp. | reverse complement strand
GCCGTCAGGGCGACCACCTTGTCGTCCTCGACGTTCTGCTTCAACGCCATCGTCGCCGCCGAACTCAGGATGATCATGTACTTCACGCCGTCCTGGTTCACCAGGCGGTTGTAGGCGGCCACGGCCTCGGCCGTCTTGTACTGGTCGTCGTAGGCGACGACCTCTATCTTGTACTTCTTGCCGCCGACCTCGAGGCCGCCCTTGGCGTTCACCTCGTCGGCCAGGATGCGCGGCGCTTCGGCCGCCGCCAGCCCCCAGGGCGCGCCACCGCCGGTGAGCGGCGCGATGACGCCGATCTTCAAGGTCTGGGCCTGGGCCGCGCCGGCCAGCAGGGTCGCCGCAGCCAGGGCCGCCGTCAGTCGCGCGGCCTTCCTGAGGGTGGTTCCGAAAATGTTCTGCATGGTGTCTGTCTCCTTTTTATCGAACGGGAAATTGGCCACCGCGGCGGCTAAGGTGATCGGGCCGTGGGGCTTGCCGGCTCGGGCAGCCGGTACACCCGGCGCGCCGTGCCACTGAAAAGTTCGCCGCGCTCGGCCGGTGCCATGTCAGCCGTCGCCAGCTTGAAGGCGTTCCACAGCGCGGTGTAGCTGCAGGACTGCCGGTCGACCGGGAAATTGCTCTCGAACATGCAGCGGCGCGGGCCGAAGCTGTCGATGCAGGTGTCGATGTAGGGCTTCCAGGCTTGCACCAGCGCCGCCGATCCGGCCGGCCGCGCCGCCTGCTCGAAACCGAAGCCGAACACCGCCATGCCCATGCCGCCGATCTTCAGCATCACGTTGTCGTGCGCTGCCAGGCGGCGCAGGCTGGTGCGCCACCGGGCCAGGTTCTCCGCGTAGTGGTCGCGGTGCTCGGCTACGTTCATCAAGCCGCCGGCGTGGTTCAGCACGATCGTGGTTCCGGGGAACGCGGCGGCCAGGGCCTGCAGTTCGTCCAGTTGGTGGTGCAGCAGCCAGGCATCGAAACTCAGGTCGAAGTCGGCCAGTTGCGCGAAGCCGCGCCGGAAGGTGGCGTCGGCCAGCAGGAACTGCGGCACGCGGCGCTTGATGAACCGGCCGACGTGGCCGGTATCGGAGGCGGCCTGGTAACGCACGCCGCGCAGACGTCCCTGGCCGGCATGCACCTGCGCCTCGAGCACCGGGCGCACCGGGTCGCCCAGCGCAAGATCGGCGTGGCCGACGATGCCGGCGGCCACCGCGCAAGGGCCGTAGATGGCGCTCGCGCCGATGGCCGCCATGCCGGCGGCAAATTCGACCTCGCCCACCGGCCGCATGGCGTCAGGCCCGCTGGCGCGCCACATCGAGCCATAGGCCTCCACATAGATTGTGGCCACCACGTTGTGCCCGCCGCCGATGTCGGCCAGCAGGTCGGGCAGCAGGTAGTGGTTGCCGTTGGGCGGGTCGTCGTAGAGATGGTGGTGCGGATCGATGATCTCCAGGGCCGGCTCGATTACCGGCTCCCGCACCGCCAGCCCGTGCCACGCCGCCAGCGCCTGGGTCGACTTCGGCTGGTTGCCCCGGTAGGCCCAATCGGTCGCCCGGCCATGGGCATCGGCCGCTGGCAGCGCCCGGGCTGGCTGGCTTGGCGTGGTCAACATGCGCTGACTTGACGGCCGGCCCATGCCGGCGCCGTTTTGGTGAAGGCCACCGGCACGCCGCTGGCGTCCCCGGGCACAAAGCGCATCGTCCTGATCGGCATGGCCAGTCTCCTTTTCCTTTTTATGGACTGGATTGAATCACAGGATTGCAATGATTTCAATGGTTGATGTTTAAAAAGAGTTGTGTTAGCTTTGGGCGTCAGCCAACAAAAACAAGCGAAGGAGACGCGGTGTGTGGATTGAATCTGCCCGTGGCCCGTCGTCTTTTGGGCGACCGCGCCCCACCCACAACCTGAGCAACAGCAACCATGGCAATCGACTACGCAGTAGACGACGGCATCGCCGTCATCACCATCAACCGCCCCGAACGCATGAACGCGATGGACCTGGAACACTACCAGGCGCTGTCCCATGCGTGGCAGCGGGTACGCGACGACAAGGCCGTGCGCGTGGCCATCATCACCGGGGCGGGCGACCGCGCCTTCACCGCGGGGGCCGACATCAAGACCTTCGTCTCGGCGCCGATGGACATGTCCGAGATGTGGCTCACCCAGCGCGACCAGCTGCTGAACCGCGGGCTTGAAATATGGAAGCCCGTGATCGCCGCGGTCAACGGCCTGTCGATGGGCGGCGGCACCACGCTGCTGTTTGCCACCGACATCCGCGTCGCCGCCGAACACGCCACCTTCAGCCTCTCGGAAGTGAAGCGCGGCATCGTCGCCGGCAATGGCGGTACGCAACGCGTGTTGTCGCAGATCCCCTATGCGCTGGCCATGGAGATGACGCTCACCGGCGACACCATCGATGCACAGACGGCCTACCGCTGGGGGCTGATCAACCAGGTGGTGCCGAAGGAAGGCCTGATGGACGCCGCGCTGGCCTATGCCCACCGCATCGCGGCCAATGCCCCGCTGGCAGTGCAGGCGGCCAAGGAACTGGCGCTGCGCAGCCGCGAGATGGACCTGACCACCGGACTGCGCGTGGAGCAGATGTACAACCGCCTGCTGCAGACCACCGAGGATGCGAAGGAAGGCCCGGCGGCCTTCTCCGAAAAACGGCCGGCAAGGTTCGTGGGCCGCTGAAAGCAGAACAGACGCGGCCGCTGAAAGGCCGTTGAAAATCAAGGAGACAAAATTGGCCAAGACACGCAAAGTCATCATTTCCTGCGCCTGCACGGGCGCGATCCACACCCCCTCGATGTCGCCCTATCTGCCGATCACCGCGCGGCAGATTGCCGACGATGCGGTGGGCGCCGCGGAGGCCGGCGCGGCCATCGTGCACCTGCATGCGCGCAACCCCGAGACCGGCCAACCCGATCAGACCCCCGAGGCCTTCGCGCCGTTCCTGTCGGAGATCCGGCGGCGCAGCGGCGTGGTGGTCAACATCACCTCGGGCGGCAGCCCCTACATGAGCGTGGAGGAACGGCTCAAGCCCACCGCCACGTTCAAGCCGGAACTGGCCTCGCTGAACATGGGCACGATGAATTTCGGCCTGTACCACCTGCTCGACAAATACAAGGAATTCAAGTTCGACTGGGAACGCAAACACCTGGAGAACTCGAAGGAGCTGGTGTTCAAGAACACCTTCAAGGACATCGAGCACATCCTGCAGGTGGGCTCGGGCAACGGCACCAAATTCGAGTTCGAGTGTTACGACACCAGCCACCTCTACACGCTGCGCCATTTCTTCGACCGGGGGCTGGTCAAGGGGCCGTTGTTCATCCAGACCGTGTTCGGCATTCTGGGCGGCATCGGCGCCCACCCCGAAGACGTGGCGCACATGCGGCGCACGGCCGACCGGCTGTTCGGCAACGCCTACCACTGGTCGGTGCTCGGCGCCGGTGCGGCGCAGATGAAGGTAGCTGCGATGTCGCTCGCGATGGGCGGCAATGTGCGCGTGGGGCTGGAGGATTCGCTGTGGCAGGGGCCGGGCAGCCTGGCCCCCAGCAGTGCCGCCCAGGTCAGCATCGCGCGCCGGCTCATCGAAAGCCTGGGCCTGCAGGTGGCCACGCCAGACGAGGCCCGTGACATGCTGGGTCTCAAAGGAGGCGACGCGGTCTCGTTCTGAGCGCCGCCACCCAGCCAACCCCGGGCCGCGCCACCGTGCGGCCACCATGCACAGCACAAGCAATCACCTGAATTGCAGAGGAGACAGACATGAATGCGAACAGAAGAAAACTCGTGCAGGCCGCGGCGGCCGCGCTTGCCTTGCCGGGGGCGTGGGCCTACGCGCAACCCGACTTTCCCAACCATCCGATTCGCCTGGTGATCTCGTTCCCGGCGGGCTCGGGCTCGGACATCATCGCGCGCTACCTGGGCCAGAAAGTCAGCGCCACGCTGGGGCAGCCGATCATCGTCGAAAGCAAGGCCGGTGCGCAGGGCGCCATCGCCGCACGCGAGGTGGCCAAATCGAAGAACGACGGCTACACGCTGCTGCTCGGCACCAACTCGACCCACGCGGCCAACATCTACATGATGAAGGATCTGAGCTACGACCCGGTCAAGGACTTCACGCCCATCACCCAGCTGACGGCCAACCCGCTGGTCCTGGTGGTGCGCTCCGAGATGCCGGTCAACAACCTGCAGGAGTTCCTCAAATACGGCAAGGAGCGGCAAGGCAAGCTCAACTACGGCACCGGCAACTCGGGCGGGCTCGTGGCCGCGCAATTGCTCAAGTCGCTGTCCGGCCTGGATGCGGTGGGCGTCAACTACGCAGGCACGGCGCAGGCGGTGACCGACCTCATCGGCGGACGGCTCGACTTCATGGTCACCGACCCGATGGTGACCAAGTCCTTCGTCGACACCGGCAAGCTGCGGGCCCTGGCCGTGACCACGCGACAGCGCCTGTCGTCCAGCCCGGATGTCGTGCCGATGGCGGACGGCGGTTTGCCCGGTTATGAATACGCGTCCTGGGTCGGCCTGTTCGGGCCGGCGGGCATGCAGGCCGAGGTCGTGCAAAAAATCAACCAGGCCTTCCTGAAGGCCTTGACCGACCCCGAGACCGAGAAGTTCTTCGCCGGCATGGGCATGATCGCGGCCGGTTCCGCGCCCGACGTCTTTCAGGCCTATGTGCTCGACCAGATCAAGCTGTGGGGGCGGCTGACCAAAGAGGCCGGCGTCACACCGCTTTGACGATCGGCGCCCCCACACCGGCCGACGCGGGCGGTGTGCAGGCCGGCCGGGGTGTCCTTCTCAGACCCCACCCGACAACACATACGCCCGGTTCCGGCCATTCCCCTTCGCCTGGTAGAGCGCTTCGTCGGCCATCTTGACGAGGTTCGCCGATGCGTCCCCGGGCGTGGGCACCACGCTGTGCACCCCGATGCTGAGCGTGATGTGGCGCGCCACCTTCGACCCCTCGTGCGGCAGCGCCGCGGCCCGGATCTCGTCGACGCAGCGCAGCGCCAGTTTCAATGCGGCCTCGGTGTCGCTGCCGTACATGAGCACCGCGAATTCCTCGCCGCCATAACGCGCCAGCAGTTCGTCCGGCCGGCGTGCGCAGCGCGACAACACCGCCGCCACCTGGCGCAGGCAATCGTCACCGGCCTGGTGCCCGTAGTGGTCGTTGTACAGCTTGAAGTAGTCGATGTCGATCATCAGCAGCGCCACCGGTTGCAGGACGCGCATGCCACGCGCCCATTCGGAGGCCAGTGCCTGGTCGAAGCGCCGGCGGTTGCCGATGCCGGTCAGCGCATCGGTGACCGACAGCTCGGCCAGCTGCGCATTGGCCGTGCGCAGCATCTGCTCCGCCGCCACCCGCTCGCTGACATCGCGGTAGGTCACGATCACCCGGCTTGCCATGCCGTCGGCATCGCGCTCCACCACTTCTCCGCGGGCGTACAGCCAGAGGTAGTGGCCCTGGCCGTGGCGCAGGCGCAGTTCCAGGCTGTATTCCTGCTTCACGCCGGTCAGCAGGCGTTGCAGCTCCGCCTCGGCGCGGTCCGTATCTTCGGGGTGCCGCAAGGCGCGCCAATCGGTGGCCGTCATGGGCTGTGCACCGGCGATGCCCAGCAACTGCCGGCCCAGGGCATTCAACACCATGCCGCCGTTGCGCACATCCCAGTCCATCAGGCCGATGCTGCCGCATTTCATCGCCAGTTCGAGGCGCTTCAACGCCGTGCGCAGTTCGTCCTCGGCCAGTTTGCGGGTGGAGATGTCGAGGTGGGTGCCGAGAATGCGGATGACTCGGCCTTCCGGTGTTCGCTCCATGACCATGGCCTGGCTCAGCACCCAGACCGGGTGGCCCTGCCGGTGCAGCATGCGGTGTTCGAGCTTGTAGGCCTCGGCCTCGCCGTCGAGCAATTGCCTGAATTTCTCGCGCACGGCCGGCCAGTCTTCCGGATAGATCAGGCGTTGCCAGACCTTCGCGGAATGGACTTTCTGCTTAAGGTCGAAGCCGAGCATGGCCGCCTCGCGGTCGCTGATGGTCAGCTTGTCGGTGTCCAGCTCCCAGTCCCACAGACCCAGGTCCGCGCCCTTCAGGCCGAACTCGAAACGCTTCGAACTTTCATCCACCAGCGCGCGCACATTGGCGCGGATGGACGCCAGCACCTTCCGGCGCCGCTGTGCGTAATAGACCAGCAGCACCGAAGCGATGCACACCGCCGTCGCCATGGCCAGCGTCGATCGGACCTCGGCGCGCCAGGGCGCATACACCTCGGCGCTGAGGCGGCTGACGCTGATGACCAGCGCCTTGTTCATCAACAGATCGGCCGGCTGCATGGTGCGCACCGCGACGATGCGGTCCTCGAGCGGCTTGGCCGTGGCCCCCTTGCCCTCGAACAGGTTGACGACGGCGCCCGCGTCCTTGTGGCGCCGGAACACCGAGCCTTCCACGTCGACATTGGTCCCCAGCAGCTGCGGGTTGGCGGGCAGCACGGCCACCACCCGGCCATCGCCATGCACGATGCCGCCGGCCATGTCGGGCGCGTAGAACACCGACCCCATCAAGGTGTCGAAATAATCGGGATCGAGCGTGGCGATGACGACGCCGGAGAACTTTCCATCGGTGTCGCGCATCGCCTTGCCCAGGCTGATGGTGAAGCCACCGATGGGTGACTTGAAGGGCGGCGAGATGTACAGCGTGGCGGGATCGGCCTCGGCGGCCGGCACGCGAAAGGTCTGGCTCTCGCTGAAATTGCGGCCCACCATTTCCGCGCGGTCCGAATCCATCACCGTGCCCAGGTGGTTCAGCACCACCATGGCGCGGACCCCGGGCATCGCGTCGCTCAGCACCTTCAGGCGGAGCGGCGCGATCTTCAGGTCCGGATCGCGGTCGCCCGACGACAGGTCATACCGGACACCCGCAAGCGCCGATGCCGCGCCTTTGAGCTGACGCGTCAGGTTCTCTTCGATCACCCGCGCTTGCGTCGCCATGCGGTCGCGCTCGGCGTCTCCCATGTGTTGCCGCTGCAGGATCAGGAAGAAACCCAGCACGGCGGCGACGAACAGCCAGACCGAGATCAGTACCACCCACGGCTTCAGGTAGCGGTGCTGGTCGGTCGGCAGCTGTTCCAGCGGTGCGAGGTTGGACGAGATTTCGGAAGGCGTGGACACGGGTTCGGACCTGGCGAGCCAGGCGCAGCGGAGATGCCGAGATTCTGCCTTCAACTGCGCGACCGCAGAGGCTCGCCGGTGCGAACTCTGACACCTCGCCACTGGCGCTCCGCAGGCGAAGGCCGCCATGCAGCGCGAGCCGTGGCATCAGGCCGCTACGGCGCCTGGGTCCTTGCGCGCCAAAGCGGCAAGGGTGCGGCGGATGCCTTCCGCATACGGTGTCTTGTGGATCGGCCCGATCAGCTGCCGCAGTGCCGCGTCGTCCATGAGCACCGGATCGGTGATCAGGTAATGCATCTCCACCATCTCGCGCATGAAGGGGTTGAACAGGCCGATCAGGCGCAGCAGGGTCTTGCCGACCACCCGCCGCTTGATCTTCACCCGGGCCTGGCGTTCCATCTCCGACACCATCTCACGCTGGGTGACCACACCGGC
>JAQGMQ010000273.1 GCA_028292305.1 Rhodoferax sp. | reverse complement strand
CACCGCAAACGGAATCCGTCGCCAAAAAAGACACCCAGAAACTCCAGAGGGCCATCGTCGACGGTCTGGAAGACGTGAAGGCACAGGACATCGCCGTGTTCGACACCGAACACCTCTCGGCGCTGTTCGAACGCGTGATCGTGGCGTCTGGCACCTCCAACCGCCAGACCAAGGCGCTGGCGGCCAGCGTGCGCGACGCGGTGCGTGAAGCCGGCTTCCCCAAGCCGCGCATCGAAGGCGAAGAAAACGGCGAATGGATCATCGTCGACTGCGGCCAGGCCGTGGTCCACGTGATGCAGCCCGCCATCCGCCAGTATTACCACCTCGAAGAGCTGTGGGGCGAAAAGCCGGTGCGCCTGAAGTTCGGTGCCGCCAAGCCGCTGCCCAAGGCTGAAGAGGCGCCCGCGCCTGCCAAGCCCAAGGCCGCCGCCAAGAAGGCACCGGCCAAGAAACTGTCGCCGTTCGCCGCCAAGAAGGCCGCCAAGGAAAAGGCCAAGGCTTTGGCCGAAAGTCTGTTGGCACCAGAGCGTCCGGTGATGGACGCGCCGAAACGCGCACCTAAGAAGTCGGCCGAGGCGCCGGCACCCGTGAAGCGCGCAGCGGCCAAGGCACCTGCCAAAACGGTGGCCAGAACGGTGGCGAAGACGACGGCGAAGACCACGGCCAAAGCACCGGCGAAGAAAACACCGCTCAAGACGATCGTGGTGAAACCACCCGTCGCCGTGCAGAAGCAACAAGCCGCCGCCAAGAAGGCCACGGCCAAGTCGACCGCCGCCAAGAAAACCCCAGCGCGCAAGGCCTGAGCGCGGTGAAGCTGGTCATCGTCGCCGTAGGGCAGCGGGTGCCCGATTGGGCGCAGACCGCCTACGACGACTATGCCAAGCGGTTTCCGTCGGAACTCAAGATCGAACTGAAGGCAGTCAAGACCGAGCCGCGTGGCTCGAAGACGCTGGACACCTTGCTGGCCGCCGAGCGCGAGCGCATCGACGCAGCCATCCTGTCAAGCCTGGGCCGCAATGCCCGCATCGTCGCCCTGGACGAACGGGGTACGCCGCTGACGACCATGGCGCTTGCCGGTAAGCTTCAGCACTGGCAACTCGAAAGCGACGACGTGGCGCTGGTGATCGGCGGGCCCGACGGGCTGGAACCGGCGTTTCGCCAGGCGGCGCATGAACGCATCCGGCTCTCCGACCTGACCTTGCCCCACGCCATGGTGCGGGTGCTGCTGATCGAACAGTTGTACCGCGCCTGGTCGGTCAACGCCAACCATCCCTACCACCGCGAATAAAGCGTTCGCGGATCACAACAAAGAGACACCCGAGACCCATGCTCCGTTGGTTCGAAAGCCTGCTGCACCCCTACAGCGATGAAGTGCCCAAACCGCCGCCGCGCGGTTTTTTCGCTTTCATCTGGACCTGCACGGCCGGTGCGCGCCGCTACATCCTGGCGCTGACGCTGTTGACTGCCGTGGTCGGCGCCTTCGAGGCGCTGCTGTTCGCCATGATGGGCCGCATCGTCGACTGGCTCGCCCACGTGGCGCCAGCGCAGCTGTGGGCTCAGGAGAGCGGTCGCCTGATGCTCCTGGCCGGCATTCTGCTGGCCAGCCCGCTGCTGATCGCGCTGCAGACGTTCATCAAGCACCAGACCCTGGCGGGCAACTTCCCGATGCTGCTGCGCTGGAAATTCCACCGGCTGATGCTCGGCCAGAGCATGAGCTTCTACCAGGACGAGTTCTCGGGCCGCGTGGCCACCAAGGTGATGCAGACGGCGCTCGCCGTGCGCGACGTGTGCCTCATCGTGGGCGACATCCTGGTCTTCGTGGTGATCTATTTCGTGACCATGGTGGCGGTGGTCGGCAGCTTCAACGCCTGGATGCTCGTGCCGTTCATCGGTTGGGGACTTTTGTACGCCATGGCGCTGCGCTACTTCGTGCCGCGCCTGTCGAAGGTGGCCAAGTCGCAGGCGGATGCGCGCTCGCTGATGACCGGGCGCATCACCGACGCCTACACCAACATCGCCACGGTGAAGCTGTTCTCGCACGCCGGCCGCGAAGCCGGTTTTGCGCGCTCGGCCATGCACGACTTCCTGCAGACCGTGCACGGTCAGATGCGTCTGGTCAGCGGCTTCGAGGTGGTGAACCAGATTTTGAGCATGCTGCTGACCCTGGCCACGGCCGGCGTTGCCCTGTGGCTGTGGATGCAGGGGCAGATTGGCGTGGGCGCGGTGGCCGCCGCCACGGCCATGGCTTTGCGGCTCAACGGTATTTCGCACTGGGTGATGTGGGAAATGGCGGCGCTGTTCGAACACGTGGGCACCGTGCAGGACGGCATCCAGACGCTGTCGAAACCGAATGCCGTGCGAGACGCGCCGGCCGCCCAGCCGTTGAACGTGAGCCGCGGCGCGGTGCGCTTCGAGGACGTGAACTTCGCCTATGGCGGCGGCCCCGCTGCCCGCCAGGTGCTCGACCACTTCACGCTGGAGATCGCTCCCGGCGAAAAGATCGGCCTGGTGGGCCGTTCAGGCGCTGGCAAGTCGACCATCGTCAACCTGCTGCTGCGTTTCTACGACGTCGAGCGCGGCCGCATCCTTGTCGACGGGCAGGACATCGCCCACGCGCAGCAGGAAAGCCTGCGCGCGCAGATCGGCATGGTCACGCAGGACACCTCGCTGCTGCACCGCTCGGTGCGCGACAACATCCTCTACGGCCGCCCGACGGCCGACGACGCGGCGATGATCGCCGCGGCGCGCCGTGCCGAGGCCCACGACTTCATTCAGACGCTCAGCGATGCGGGCGGGCGCCGCGGCTACGACGCGCATGTGGGC
>JAQGMQ010000268.1 GCA_028292305.1 Rhodoferax sp. | reverse complement strand
GAACCGAAGAAAACGCGACTTCAGTCGAGTTGTTATATGCCGCAATCGCAATTAACAACGCTGATCTTATTCAGGTTCCTGGGTAGGGAGTAATACCCACCGTAGCCAGCGCAGCGACGCTGTGCTGGTCTAATTTGAACGGACACCTCGATAGGGGAATTAACCCCGAGAACCTGAAACATGACCAAACCAATAGCAACCGCCCCCACAGGCAAGCGGCGCAGTTTCGACGCAAGCTTCAAGCGGCAAGTCGTCAAGATGATCCGCGAGCAAAACCTCAGCATCTCGCAAGTCTGCCGCGACATGAACTTAGTGGACAGCGCCGTGCGCCGCTGGGTAGACCGATTCGATGCAGATGCCGCTGGCCAGCCTGGCATTGGCAAGCCATTGAGCGAGGAGCAACTGCGCATCCGGCAACTCGAAGCCGAACTACGGCAAGTGCGATCGGACAATGATTTGTTAAAAAGCCTCGGCCTTCTTTGCCCGGGAACTGCTGTGATTCACGGACTGATCACGCAGTGGCAACAGAAGGCCGGGGACAAGTCTGGCACGGTCGAACTCACCCGTCTGTGCGCCTTGCTGGGCGTGAGCCGCTCGGGCTATTACGCCGCGCAGCAACGGGCGCAACGCCCAGCGGCAGTTTGCCCGGTGGCGGTGCGGCTACAGGCGACCTTCGAGGCCAGTGGCCGCAGCTACGGCAGCCGCAGGCTGCGCGCGGCCTTGCACGATGAGGGCATGGCGGTGGGCCGCTGGCGCGTGCGCAGGCTAATGCGCGAGAAGCAATTGCGGCCCACGTGGAAGCGCAAGTTCGTGCACACCACAGACAGCCGGCACATGCTGCCGGTGGCCGACAACGTGCTGCAACGCCAGTTCCAACCGGCGTCAGCCAACCAGGCCTGGGTGGCTGACATCACCTACATCCGCACCCGCAGCGGTTGGCTGTACCTGGCCGCCGTCATGGACCTGTATTCCCGCAAGCTGGTGGGTTGGGCAATGGCGCCCAGCATGCCCTCCGAGCTGGTCTGCTCGGCCCTGGAAATGGCCATCGCCCAACGCCGGCCAACATCAGGCCTGATCATGCACACCGACCGTGGCAGCCAATACGCAAGCCAGGCGCATCGCGATCTACTGCAGCGCCATGGCTTGGTTGCCAGCATGAGCCGCAAGGGCAATTGCTGGGACAACGCGGTGATGGAACGGTTCTTCCTCAACCTGAAGATGGAACGCGTGTGGCAGCACGACTATGCCAACCACGCCGAGGCCACTCGAGACATCGCCGACTACATCGTGGGCTTCTACAACAGCAGCCGACTCCACTCGACGCTGGGTTACCTGTCGCCCAACGCTTACGAGCGGAAAATGACAGCCATCCGCCCTATTGAGGTGTCCGAAATAACTTGACCAGCACACCCGTCCGGTATCCGGTACCCGGACCCCTCCCCACCCCCCTTTAAATGCGCCGAGCAGCGGAGGGGTTGGCGGATCAGGCTGGCGTGCCCTTCGACCAACTCACGAGGAACGGGTATGAAGCCCCCCTCACCGCGGCAAGATCCCCGCCCCACGCAGGTAACTACTCCGCACATTCTCCAGATGCGCCATCATCGCCTGCCGCGCCGCCCCCGCGTCCCGCGCCTGCAGCGCATGCACCAGCGCCAGGTGTTCATGGCAGGCCGGCACCAGCCGGTCGGGCGCGCGTTCCAGCCCGCGCATGCGGATGCGCTTGTGGATTTCGGCGATGAAGCGGGCCAGCGACTGGTTGCCGCAATGCGCCACCACCACCTCGTGGATCTCGTCGTCGAGCCGGCGTTCGGCATCGGCCTGGCCGGCGGCCTCCGCGGCCAGCACTTCGCGCAGGGTGGTCTGCAGGCCCTCTTCGATGCGGGCCAGCACCGGCAGCGGCGCGCGCAGGGCGGCCAGTGAAGCGGCTTCGCTTTCCAGCAGCAGGCGGATCGCCAGCAGTTCCAGGTATTCGGTCAGGCCGACCTCGCGCACCACGACCACGCCGTTGGACAACTGCTGCAGCACGCCTTCGCCCAGCAGGCGGCTGATGGCGGCGCGCATCGGCGTGCGCGAGACCTCGAAGCGTTCGGCCAGGCGGCGCTCTTCGATCACGTCGCCGGGCTCGATCTGGCGCGAGGTGACGAGCTGGAACAGCGCCTGGTAGGTGAGTTCGGAAACACTCTCCGCGGGCCGGCGCACCGGGCCGGACGCGGCCTTGGCAAGCACGGCGGCGGAGTTGTCTGGCGTGGGGTCAAGGGCCATGGCGGCTGGGGGTTCCTGGGGTTGACTGCAAGGCGATGAACGGGTGCGCGGATTGTAGGAAGCCGCAAGTCATCAGTGCATGATCTGGCCGAGGAACAGCTTGGCGCGGGCGCTCTTCGGTGCGCTGAAGAAGGTCTCGGGTGCAGCCTGCTCGACGATCTGGCCGGCGTCCATGAACACCACGCGGTTGGCCACGGTGCGGGCGAAGCCCATCTCGTGGGTCACGCAGACCATGGTCATGCCCTCCTCGGCCAGCTTGACCATCACGTCCAGCACTTCCTTGATCATCTCCGGGTCGAGCGCAGACGTCGGCTCGTCGAACAGCATCACCTTGGGCTTCATGCACAGCGCCCGCGCAATCGCCACGCGCTGCTGCTGGCCGCCCGACAGCTGGGCCGGATAGTCGTCGGCCTTGTGCGCGATGTGCACGCGGTCCAGAAAATAACGCGCAGTTTCCTCGGCCTCGCGCTTGGGCACGCGGCGAATC
>JAQGMQ010000192.1 GCA_028292305.1 Rhodoferax sp. | reverse complement strand
ATTGGCCTTGAGCTGCAGCGCGGTCCAGTCGGGCACGTCGGAGGCTTCGCGCTTCTCGCCCCGGTCCATGTCGCTTGGGGCGATCTGCATGTTCACCAGCTCGCCCAGCGGACGGTCGGAGCGCACCATCTCGTGCAATTTGCCGACGTAGGCGCGGTGGTGGTCCTCGGACGCGTCGACGTCCACGCACAGCGTCATGCCGCGCGAAGTCCAATAGGTGATCTCCGAACGCTCGGAGATCACATAGCCCTTGTGCGCAAGCAGCACGCCACGCTCGCTGCGCAATGCAAATGGCAACGGATGTCCGAGGCGGATGGAATCTAGATTGACAGCGACCAGGTTCATATTCAGCGCGGATTATGAGAGCAAGCGGCCCAGAATGGCGCAATTCTTGATGTGTCTATTGTCGACCCAAAACCGGCCATCTTGAGCCTGCTAGCATCCGCGCCATGACAGACGCCCCAAAGCTCCCTCCGCCGGCCTTTCTGCAGAAGATCTGCCAGCGCGGCGACGCACCCGCGCAGCTGGCCGCCCTGCAGCGGCCGGTAGTGTTCACCAACGGCGTTTTCGACATCCTGCACCGGGGCCACGTCACCTACCTGGCCCAGGCCCGGGCGCTCGGCGGCAGCCTGGTGGTGGCCCTGAACAGCGACACCTCGGCCCGCCGCCTGGGCAAGGGCCCGGACCGCCCGCTCAACGCAGAACAGGACCGCGCCACGATGATGGCCGCGCTGGCCAGCGTCGACCTGGTGACCTGGTTCGACGAAGACACGCCGCTGGAACTCATCGCCGAATTGCGTCCCGACGTTCTGGTGAAGGGCGGCGACTACGACATGGCGAAACTCGCCGAGACGCGCGTGGTCGAAGCCTACGGTGGCCGGGCGCTGGCGATTCCGTTCGTGGATGGTTATTCGACAACGGCGCTGGTGCGCAAGATCAAGCAGGCGCCGTAGCCGAACCCGGCCCGATCCCCGTCAGGCTTTGCTGGCCGGTGGATTCGCCAGGGGCGCCGGCCCGGGCGTCCGCCCCCGCAGCTTGTTGCCCATCCGCCGCAGCCAATGCTCGATGTCGTCGACATAGGTGAACACCACCGGCACCACCAGCAAGCTCAGCACCGTCGACGTGATCAGCCCGCCGATCACCGCGATCGACATCGGCGACCGAAAGCTTGAATCGGCCGCGCCGAGGCCCAGCGCAATCGGCAACATGCCGGCGCCCATGGCCAGCGTGGTCATGATGATCGGCCGGGCGCGCTTGTGGCAGGCGTCCAGCAGCGCGTCCCAGCGGCTCATGCCGGGCACGGCCTCGACGCCTTCGCGCGCGGGGTGACCGCGGCGGGCCTCGATAGCGTATTCGACCAGCAGGATCGAATTCTTGGTGGCGATGCCCATCAGCATGATCAGGCCGATCAGCGACGGCATCGAAAAGCTCTTCTGCGCCAGCAGCAGGCCGACGAAAGCGCCGCCCAGCGACAAGGGCAGCGCGCACAGAATGGTCACCGGGTGCAGGAAGTCCTTGAACAGCAACACCAGCACGATGTAGATGCACAACACGCCGGTCAGCATGGCCAGGCCAAAGCTGGCGAACAGCTCGCCCATCACCTCGGCGTCGCCGATTTCGACCACCTTCACGCCGGGTGGCAGGGACTGGATGGCCGGCAGCTTCTGCACCTCGGCGGCCACATCGCCCAGCGGCAGGCCCGACAGTTCGATCTCGAAGTTGACGTTGCGCGAACGGTCGTAGCGGTCGATCACCGCCGGGCCGCTGGCCATCTCCAGCGTGGCCACCTGGTTCAGCATCACCGGGCCACGCGCGCCGGGCACGGCCAGGCGCTCCAGCACGCTCAGGTCCTTGCGGGCGTTGTCCTCCAGCTTGACAACGATGGGCACTTGCCGCTGCGACAGATTCAGCTTGGGCAGCGACACGTCGTAATCGCCCACCGTGGCGATGCGCAACGTCTCGCCGATGGCCGCGCTGGTCACGCCCAGGTCGGCAGCGCGGGTGAAGTCGGGACGCACCGCGATCTCGGGCCGCACCAGGCTGGCGCTCGACGCCACACTGCCCAGGCCGTGCACCGTGCGCAGGTCCTTCTCGACCGCCAGCGCCGCCGCCTGCAGCGCCACCGGGTCTTCACCCGTCAGCACCAGCACGTATTTTTCACCGGAGCCACCCAGGCCGACCTTGCTGCGCACGCCGGGCAGCGGCTCGAGCGCGGCGCGGATCTGGTTCTCGATGCCCTGCTTGCGCGGCCGTTCGCCGCGCGGGTCGAGCTGCAGCGTCAGCGTGGCCTTGCGGGTTTCGGCCGCGCCGCTCATGGCGAACGGATCACCGCCCGCGCTGCCGCCACCGATGGTGGTGTAGATGCTCTTCACATGGGCCACGCGGGCCACCATGGCGCGCGCCTGTTCGGCCGCAACACGGGTCTGGGCCAGCGTGGAGCCGGGCGGCAACTCCAGGTAGACCTGGGTCTGCGAGTTGTCGTCGGGCGGGATGAACCCCGTGGGCAACAGCGGGATCAACGCCACCGAACCGAAGAAGAACACGGTGGCGCCCACCATGGTCCACACGCGGTGCTTCATGCAGAACGCGGCCGCGCGCAGGTAGAGCTTCATCCAGCCCGGCTCCTTGTGGTCGCCGACGATGGGCTTCAGGATGTAGGCCGCCATCATCGGCGTGAGCACCCGCGCCACCAACAGCGAGGCGATCACCGCCAGCGCCGCCGTCCAGCCGAACTGCTTGAAGAACTTGCCGGCCACGCCGCTCATGAACGCCGTGGGCAGGAACACCGCCACCAGCGTGAAGGTGGTGGCGATCACCGCCAGGCCGATCTCGTCGGCGGCCTCCATGGCCGCCTGGTACGGCGTCTTGCCCATGCGCAGATGGCGCACGATGTTCTCCACCTCGACGATGGCATCGTCCACCAGGATGCCGACCACCAGCGACAGCGCCAGGAGCGTGATCACGTTGACCGAGAAGCCCAGCAGGTACATGCCGATGAAGGCCGGAATCACCGACAGCGGCAGCGCCACGGCCGACACCAGCGTGGCCCGCCAGTCGCGCAGGAACAGCCAGACCACTACAACGGCCAGGATCGCGCCCTCGTACAGCAAATGCATCGAGCCGCTGTATTCCTCTTCCACCGGCTTCACGAAATTGAAGGCCTCGGTGAGCACGATGTCGGGGTGCTGCGCCTTCATTTCGGCCAGCGCGGCCTGCACCGCGGCGCCTACCGCCACTTCGCTTTCGCCGCGGCTGCGCGACACTTCGAAGCCGACCACCGGCTTGCCGTCGAGCAGCGCGGCCGAGCGTTGTTCGGCGATGGTGTCGCTGACGGTGGCCACCTCGTCCAGCCGCACCTGCCGGCCGTCGCTCAGCGCCACCCGCAGGCCGGCCAATTGCTCGGCCGACTGCACCGTGGCCAGCGTGCGCACGGGCTGTTCGCCAATGCCGATGTCGGTGCGGCCACCCGCGCTTTCGTTCTGCACCTGGCGCAGCTGGCGCGAGATGTCGGCCGCGGTGGCGTTCAAGGCCTGCAGCTTCAAAGGGTCGAGCGCGATGCGCACCTCGCGCGTGACGCCGCCCACGCGGTTGACCGCACCCACGCCGCGCACCGCCAGGAGCTTGCGGGTCACGTCGTTGTCAACGAACCATGACAAAGCCTCGTCGTCCATCCCGCTGGAGCTGATGGTGAAGGCCAGCACCGGTTGCGCGGCCATGTCGACCTTGTTGACGATCGGGTCGCGCACGTCGGCCGGCAGATCGCTGCGCACGCGGGCGACAGCCGAACGCACGTCGTCCACCGCTTCCTGGGTGGGTTTCTCGAGGCGGAATTCAACCGTCAGCGTGACGCCGCCGTCCTGCACCTTGGTGTAGATGTGCTTGATGCCCTGCACCGTGGCGATCGAATTGTCAAGCTGGCGCGCGACTTCGGTTTCGAGCTGCGCCGGTGCCGCGCCGGGCAGGGCCGCGGTGACGGTGACAGTGGGCAGGTCGA
>JAQGMQ010000189.1 GCA_028292305.1 Rhodoferax sp. | reverse complement strand
AGCCGGTCATCGACAAGCTCGATGCGGCCATGACCGCGGCTTTTGCCGACCCCGAGGTGCGCGCCCGTCTCGAGGCCAACGGCTTCGTGGTGGTGGTGTCGAAGCCCGCGGACTTCAGCAAGTTCGTGCAGGATGAAGTCACGCGCTGGTCGAAGGTCGTGCAGGCCGCCGGCCTCAAGCTGGACTAGTTTTATTTCCATCGAAAGGACCCCATGCAAGCTGTTGAATCGAACACCGTCTCCTACGCCCAGGTGGCCGCCGATGCCCGCACCGCGGCCGACACCGGCGACCGCATCGACTGGATCAAGCTGTCGCTCGTGTTCCTGCCGCTGGCCACGCCGGTGAGCGACGCCAAGGTGCTCACCGGCCGGCAGAAACCGCTGACCGAGATCGCCTTCATCTTCGCCGAGATCGCCACCCGCGACGGCCATTCGGGCATCGGCTTCGGCTACTCGAAGCGGGCCGGCGGGCCGGGCATGTATGCCCACGCCAAAGAGCTGGCGCCGAACCTGCTGGGCGAAGACCCGAACGACATCTCGCGGCTGTTCACCAAGCTGTTGTGGGCCGGCGCCAGCATGGGCCGCAGCGGCTTGACGACGCAGGCCATTGCACCGTTCGACATCGCGCTGTGGGACATGAAGGCCCGCCGCGCCAAGCTGCCCTTGGCCAAGCTGCTGGGCGCCGAACGCAACTCGGTGCAGTGCTACAACACCTCGGGCGGCTACCTGCACACGCCGCTCGACCAGGTGCTGAAGAACGTGGCCATTTCGCGCGAAAGCGGCATCGGCGGCATCAAGCTCAAGGTGGGCCAGCCCGACATCGCCACCGACCTGCAGCGCGTGCGCGCGGTGCGTGAAGTGCTCGGCCCCGACTTCCGTCTGATGGTCGACGCCAACCAGCAATGGGACCGGCCCACGGCCCAGCGGGTGTGCCGCAAGCTCGAGGAATTCGAGCTGACCTGGATCGAAGAGCCGCTCGACGCCTATGACTTCGAAGGCCATGCCGCGCTGGCCGCGTCGCTCGACACACCCATCGCCACCGGCGAGATGCTGACCAGCGCGGGCGAACACGCCCAGCTCATCATGAGCAATGCCAGCGACTTCATCCAGCCCGACGCGCCGCGCGTGGGCGGCATCACGCCGTTCCTGCAGATCATGGCGCTGGGCACGTTCAAGGGCCGCAAGCTGGCGCCGCATTTCGCGATGGAGATCCACCTGCACCTGGCCGCCGCGTATCCCGAAGAACCGTGGCTCGAACACTTCGAGTGGCTGGGCCCGATGTTCAACGAACAGCTGCAGCTGAAGGATGGCCGCATGCATGTGTCGGACCGGCCGGGGCTGGGCTTCTCGTTGAGCGAACAGGCGCTGCGCTGGACCGCCGAGACGCAGGCGTTCGGCAAGCGGCCCTGAGCCGCAACCACACGCACAGGCGCTGCCTGCGGCGCGTCAGCAGGGCACGCCCTGGCGTTCGATGACCCAGGCTGGCGCGTCCTGCAGCGCCACCGGCCGCAGGAAGCGGTCGACCGCGGCATAACCGACCGATGTGGTGAAGGGTTGCGTCGACGCCGGATAAGGCCCGCCATGCTGCTGCGCGGCGGTGACGGCCACCCCGGTGGGCACGCCACTGAACAACACCCGGCCCGCCACCTGCGCCGCGGCCCGCACCAGGCGGCGGTGGTCGGGCGTGTCTGCGTCGGCGCCCCACAGCGTGACCGTGAGCGAGCCGCCCACGGTGTGCAGCACGGCCACGGCGTCGTCCACCGACGCGCTGCGCACCACCAGCGCGGCCGAGCCGAAGACTTCCTCCTGCAGCGCATGGTGGGCGATGAATTCGGTGGCCGACACCTCGGCCAGATAAGGCCGTGGCGCCAGGCTGTCGGCGGCGGGCGTATCCTGTAGCAGCGGCTTGAGCACGCTCGACGCGCGCCATTGGGCCACGCCCTTATCGAAGGTGGCGCGGATGCCGGCCGACAACATGGCGTGTGGCTGCAAGGCCTGCAGCGCGCTGGCGAAGCTGTGCACGAAGGCGTCGCCGGCGCTGCCCGCGGGCACGACGATCACGCCCGGGCTGGTGCAGAACTGGCCCGCACCGAGGCAGATGGAGCCGGCCAGCGTGGCCGCAAGTTCGTCGCTGTTTTTAGCCAAGGCGGCGGGCAGCACCAGCAGCGGGTTGATCGAGCCGAGTTCTCCGTAGAAGGGGATCGGCCGGGGCCGCTCGGCGGCCACTTTGGCCAGCGCCGTGCCACCCTTGAACGAGCCGGTGAAGGCCACGGCGGCGATGGCGGGTGCGTTGACCAGCGCCACACCGACCTCGATCGAGCCGCCCTGCACGAACTGGAACACACCCACCGGCAGGCCCTGGGCCGCCACCACCTTTTGGGCGAGTGCCGCCGTCACGCGCGAGAGTTCGGGGTGGGCCGGGTGGCCCTTCACCACCACCGGGCAGCCGGCCGCCAGCGCCGCAGCGGTGTCGCCGCCGAGCACCGAAAACGCGAACGGGAAATTGCTGGCCGAGAACATCGCCACCGGCCCCAGTGGCAGCCGCATGCGGGTGAGGCGCGGCCGGCCCACGGGCGGTGCACCGGCGATGGCCGCATCGTCCACCACCGCGTGGATGGTGCCGGCGGCCAGTACGTCGGCAAAGCCTTTGAGCTGGAAGGTGGTGCGGTCGAGTTCGCCATTCAGCCTGGGCAGGCCGAGGCCGGTTTCACGGTCGGCCAGGGCCACCAGGTTGGCGCGCTCGGCCTCCAGCGCCGCGGCCAGCGCGCGCAGCAGGCTGCCGCGCTGCGCGGCCGTGGTTGCCGCAAAGCCATCGGCGGCCTGGGCGGCGGCGTCGGCCGCGGCGTCGATGTCAGCGGTTGTTGATTCGGCCCAGCGGGTGCCGACGGCGTTGCCCGTGCGGGCTTCGATGGATTGGAGCATCGGGGTCCTTTATCTGCTTTTCAGGGGATAGCCGCGGCCGGCGTAGTCGAAGGCAACCAGTTCGTTGATCTTCACTTCCTTGTCGGCGGGCGAGGCGTAGTAGGCCCGAATTTCCCGGATCTTGCCGGTGGTGGTGTCGAAGTCATACCACTCGGCGCCGCGCAGGGCCGTGCCCAACTTGTTCTTCCAGTGGGTCCATTCGATCATGGCCTCGGGCGAGTCGTGGCTCACGATGAGTTTGTCGATGGTCCACTGCGAGCCGAGCGTTTCAACGCACCACTGCCATTTCTTGGCGATGGTGTCGGCCGTGCGCCAGGGGATATCGGGCAGGCCGGCTGGGAAGTAGTGCACGGCGTCGGGCGTGAAGCACGCGACAAGGGCCTCGTAGTCGGCGGCGTTGCAGGCGTCGAAGTAACGGCGGATGAGTGCGGCGTGGTCGGCGGGGGTGAATTGGGCGGTCATGTCGGCTCCTACGTATTTGGCAACTGCGCCCTCTACCGCCTGCGGGCGAGGGCTGGGGTGAGCGGGCTGGTCGGAAGTGGCGAAGGTGGCGGGCGTCGATGGGCGCCGCTGCCCTTACCCAAGCCCCTGAAGGGGAGGGGGCAAACAGCCGCGCCCCGGGATCAGGGTGCAAGCGGTGTTCACGTCCCGGCCGGGTGCACCGCCGCCACCGCCGGGCGCCCCTCCGCCACCCATTGCCTGTGCTGCGCCCGCGTCTCCTCGCTCGGCGGATACAGCCCCCACAGCGCCTCGCCCGCCTGCACGCGCAGCGCCAGGTAGGCTTCGATGTCGTCGCGCTTCTCGCACAGGTCGGCCATCTCTGCGGCCAGGTGCGCCGGGATCACGGTGATGTTGTCGCCGTCGCCGTGGATCACGTCGCCGGGGTAGATGGCCACGCCGGCACAGCCGATCGGTACCTGCAGGTCGGCCACGTGGTGGTAGCTCAGGCGGGTGGTGGCGGTGACGCCGGTGCACCAGATCGGAAAGTCCATTTCCTTCAGCTCGGTGCCGTCGCGAAAGCTGCCGTCGGTGACCACGCCACGCGCGCCGCGCATCATCATGCGGGTGATCAGCATGTTGCCCATCGAGGCGGCGCGGCCGTCCTTGTTGCTGTCGATGACCAGTACGTGGCCGGGCTCGATCTGCTCCACGCCGACCCATTGCAGGTTGTCGGCGCTGGGCTCGGTGGTCAGGTTGCCGTAGACGTCCACGTCTTCCCGCGCGGGGATGAAACGCATGGTGTAGGCGCGGCCGGCAAAGGGCTTGAGCTTCCTGTTGAGCGGCGTCAGGCCATGCAGTACCGGCTGGCGGAATCCCTTGATGTAGAGCTGCGTGGTCAGCGAGCCGCTGGTGGCTTTGGCCAGGCGGTCGAGCACGGCATCGGAGACGAAGGGAGCCGGCTTGCGTTCAGGAATGATGGCCAGGGGCGGCGGGTTGCGACCGGGTTGGTGTTGCATGAGCTTCTGTCTCAAATGGCGGGAACCGACACGGCATGGAAGCCGCTGCGGTGGACGGTCTCCATCGTAGCCAGCGGCGCTTGAAAATAGAATGACCGGCACACCATGCCGGCGCCCGCGCTGCATGTTAAGTACCACCATCTGAGACAAACCCCTATGTCGACATCCGCGGGAGAAGGAACGGGCGCGCTGGAAAAGGCGCTCGACGTGCTGGACGCCATCGGCGCGGCGCCCGAAGGCCTGGGCCAGAGCGCACTGGCCG
>JAQGMQ010000113.1 GCA_028292305.1 Rhodoferax sp. | reverse complement strand
GACCACCCTGCAGCAGCGTGCCGGTGTCCACCGCAAAGCCCTGCTCCAGCCGGAAGGTCGCCTTCAGGCCGCCGCCCAGATCTTCCTGGCCTTCGAACCCCAGGCGGGTCGGGTAGTGGCCCGTCTGCTGCATGCGCACGAGGCTCGTGCCATGGCTGATCTTCGTGCCGGCCACCGCCACATCCAGGATGCCGTAGATGCGCACCGCGGATTGCCCCTGGCATGGGCCGGCAACGGCGGAAATGAGCAGCGCGGCGGCAATCGACAGCTTGTGCATGGCAGACTCCCAGTGGGGAATCCACTGTAGAGTTCGCGCGGATTATTCGTCAAGAATTCATTTCAGGCGAATTGCACACGACTGTTTTGATTATCCGAACGAAATGCGAACGGGTCGCCCGTAACTTTCGGTATCGCCCCCCGAACGGGGCAGGACGGCTATGTGTTATTGCTGATCGAGATGGTGGGAAACTTGGACGAGAAGTCCTTGTTCTTGGCGGCGATCGACACCGCCACCTGCCGCGCCACGGCCTTGTACAACGCGGCCACTTCGCCCTCGGGGTCGGCGGCCACCGTGGGGTTGCCGGTGTCGGCCTGTTCGCGGATGCGGATGTCCAGCGGCAGCGCACCCAGGTAGTCCATCTTGTAATCGGCCGCCATCTTCTTGCCGCCATCGGCGCCGAAGATGTGTTCCACATGGCCGCAGTTGCTGCACACATGCACAGCCATGTTTTCCACGATGCCGAGGATCGGCACGCCCACCTTCTCGAACATCTTGATGGCCTTCTTGGCGTCGAGCAGCGCGATGTCCTGCGGCGTGGTGACGATCACGGCGCCGGTCATCGGCACGCGCTGCGACAAGGTCAGCTGGATGTCGCCGGTGCCGGGCGGCAGGTCGACGATCAGGTAATCGAGGTCCTTCCAGTTGGTCTGTCGCAGCAGTTGCTCCAGCGCCTGCGTGGCCATCGGGCCGCGCCAGATCATGGCCTCGTCCTGCGCCACCAGGAAGCCGATCGACATGACCTGCACGCCGTGGTTCACCATCGGCTCCATGGTCTTGCCGTCGATGCTGTCGGGCCGGCCGCTGATGCCCATCATCATCGGCTGGCTCGGGCCGTAGATGTCGGCGTCGAGCAGTCCGACGCTGGCGCCCTCGGCAGCCAGGGCCAGCGCCAGATTGGCCGCCGTGGTGCTCTTGCCCACGCCGCCCTTGCCCGAGGCCACGGCCACGATGTTCTTCACGCCGGGCAACAGCTGCACGCCGCGCTGCACCGCATGCGGCACGACCACGCTGGTGATGTTGACGCTGACGTTCACCACGCCCGCCACAGCGCGCGCCGCGGCGGCCAGGGCCTCCGTCAGCGCGGGAATCTGGCTTTTGGCCGGATAACCCAGCACCACGTCGAAGGCCACGTCGCCGCCATCCAGCTTGAAGTTGCGCACGGCCTTGGTCGATACGAGATCGAGGCCGGTGTTGGGGTCGACGACGGCGGTGAGGGCGTCGAGGACGCCTTGTTGGGTGACTGACATGGGTTCTCCTGGAGGGCCTGTAGTCTAGCGAAGGGCTGCAGACCTCGGCTCGGCCCGGGCATTGGCCACCCGCGGCTGGCTGGCGTTTCGTTCAGCATTTCCCATGGAAACCCAACAGCGGGCGGCGACTACCCCAATTGGGTCAATTGATACAATTACATCAACCAACGGAGTTCAACATGCAACGCGAAGCCACTGCCATGACCGTACGCCAAAATCTCGGCGAACTGCTCAACGAAGTGCAATACCGGCACGACAGCATCGTCATCACCAAGGCCGGCAAACCCGTCGCGGCGATGGTCGATATGGCCACTTACGAGCGCATGCGCCGCAAGGAAAGCGGTGAGTTCGAACGGCTGTGGGCCGAGATGGCCAAGGGATTCGACGACCTGAGCGAGGCCGAAGTCGACGATCTGGTGAGCGCCGAAGTCAAGGCGGTGCGCGCTGAAAGCCATGCCAAACGGTCGCCGAAGGACAGATGAAGCTCATCCTCGACACCAACACGGTACTTTCGGCGATCTTCAAACCGCAAAACCGCCAAGCCGAAGTGCTGAGCTTGTGGAGGGCAAACCGTTTCGAATGGCTGACCTGCACCCAGCAGCTGGAAGAATTTGCCGATGTGCTTTCGCGGCCTAAAATATTTTCCCGCATCGCTGGCGGCAGTGGCACGGCGCAGCGCCTGATCGAAGAGATGCACACAGGCTGCACTTTTTTCCAACTGCTTCCACCCTTTGCCGCGGTGTGCCGCGATGTCGGAGACGACTACCTCGTGGCACTTCTGGTGCAGGCGCGGGCCAGCTACCTGATCACCGGCGACAACGACTTGTTAGTCTTGAAGAATCAATTTCCGATTGTCTCAGTACCCGAATTTCTAGACCGCCTATGACCTCCCCACGCCAACTCTTCGTCACCACCGCCCTGCCCTACGCCAACGGCAACTTCCACATCGGCCACATCATGGAATACATCCAGGCCGACATCTGGGTGCGGCACCAGCGCATGGCGGGCCACGTGGTGAACTTCGTCGGGGCGGACGATACCCACGGCGCGCCGATCATGATCGCCGCCGAAAAAGCCGGCAAGACGCCGCAGCAGTTCGTGGCCGACATCGCCGCGGGCCGCAAGCCCTACCTGGACGGCTTCCACATCGCGTTCGACAACTGGCACAGCACCGACGCGCCCGAGAACCACGAACTCGCGCGCCAGATCTACCGCGACCTGAAGGCCGCCGGCCTGATCGCCAGCAAGACCATCGAACAGTTCTTCGACCCCGAGAAGAACATGTTCCTGCCCGACCGCTTCATCAAGGGCGAGTGCCCCAACTGCCACGCCAAGGACCAGTACGGCGACAACTGCGAGGTCTGCGGCAAGGTCTACGCGCCCACCGACCTGATCAACCCGTATTCGGCCTTGTCGGGCGCCAAGCCCGAACTCAAAAGCTCGGAACATCTGTTCTTCCAGCTGTCGGACCCGCGCTGCGTCGAATTTCTCGAGCGCTGGACGCAAGACGGCCGGCTGCAGCCCGAGGTCCTGA
>JAQGMQ010000106.1 GCA_028292305.1 Rhodoferax sp. | reverse complement strand
TTGCCCAGAAACTTGACTGGCCGTAGCCGCTGGAAGGTTCGCAGTTCAACGACATCGGCCTGATGTGCGACGGCGCGGCCGCCGGCATGGGTGTGGCCCTGGTCCGGCTGAAGCTGGCCGCGCCCTGGCTCGACAATGGCTCGCTGGTGCGGCTGGGCACGAGTGCCGCGTTCGCCACCAGCGTGCCGAGCCCGCACGCGCATTACCTGTGCTGGCGCACCGGCACGATGGATCGCTGGGAATGTGCGGCCTTCGCGGCCTGGCTCAGGAACGCGGTGGTGTGAGGTGGTCAGAGCGCGCGCAGCGGCGCCGTATTTCATGGCACGCCCGCATTTTCTTCAAACCGGCGCCGCGGGATTTCACGTAAAGTGAAGTTCCATCTGCCATGACGCCACACCCATGAACGCCCCCACATCCGCCGCCGAGCACGCATCGTTGCAACGACCGGAGCGGCAGGCCCAGGTCGTGAAAGCGCTGCAGCAGCATCTGCCAGCGCATGCCTTGTTGTGGCAATTGGAAGACACCGTGCCGTACGAGTGCGACGGGCTCACCGCCTACCGGCAACGCCCGCTGGTGGTGGCGCTGCCCGAAACCTATGCCCAGGTGCAGGCCGTGCTGCGCACCTGCCATGCGCTCGACGTGCCGGTGGTGGCGCGCGGTGCCGGCACGGGGCTTTCGGGCGGGGCCATGCCGCACGCGATGGGCGTGACCTTGTCGCTGGCCAAGTTCAACCGCATTCTGAAGGTCGACCCGGTGAGCCGCACGGCACTGGTGCAGGGCGGCGTGCGCAACCTGGCCATCAGCGAGGCGGCCGCGCCTTATGGCCTCTACTACGCGCCCGATCCGTCGAGCCAGATCGCGTGCACCATCGGCGGCAACGTCGCCGAAAACTCGGGTGGCGTGCATTGCCTGAAATACGGGCTCACGGTGCACAACGTGGTGAAGGTCGACGGCCTGACGATTGAAGGTGAACAAGTCACTTTCGGCAGCGACGCGCTGGACGCGCCGGGCTACGACCTGTTGAGCGTGCTGATCGGCTCCGAAGGCATGCTGGCGGTCACGACCGAGGCCACGGTGAAGCTGGTGCCCAAGCCGCAACTGGCGCGCTGCATCATGGCCAGCTTCGACGACATCCGCAAGGCCGGCGACGCGGTGGCCGCGGTGATCGCCGCGGGCATCATCCCAGCCGGCCTGGAGATGATGGACAAACCCATGACGGCCGCCGTCGAAGACTTCGTGCACGCCGGCTACGACCTCACGGCCGAAGCCATCCTGCTGTGCGAGAGCGACGGCACGCCCGAAGAAGTGGCAGAAGAAATCGGCCGCATGAGCGCCGTGCTGCGCGATTGCGGCGCCACGGCCATCACCGTCAGCCAGAACGAAGCCGAGCGGCTGCGCTTCTGGAGTGGCCGCAAGAACGCCTTCCCCGCATCGGGCCGCATCAGCCCCGACTACATGTGCATGGACTCCACCATTCCGCGCAAGCGCCTGGCCGACATCCTGCTGGCCATTGCCGAGATGGAAAAGAAGTACCGGCTGCGCTGCGCCAACGTGTTCCACGCGGGCGACGGCAATCTCCACCCCTTGATTCTGTTCGACGCGAACGACCCCGACCAACTGCACCGGTGCGAGCTGTTCGGCGCGGACATTCTGGAGACCAGCGTGGCCATGGGCGGCACGGTGACCGGCGAACACGGCGTGGGCATCGAAAAACTCAACTCGATGTGTGTGCAGTTCACCGCCGCCGAGAACGAGCAGATGTTTGGGCTGAAGCGTGCGTTCGATGCGAAAGGTTTGCTGAACCCCGGCAAGGTGATTCCCACGCTGAACCGCTGCGCCGAATACGGCAAGATGCTGGTGCGGGGTGGGCAGATCAGCCACCCCGACCTGCCGCGCTTCTGAGGCCCGCCACGCCGATGCTTGCGCTGCGCGGACTGGCCTGGTTGCTGGCACTGCAATCCATCGGCGAATTGCTGGCGCGCGGCCTGCACCTGCCGTTTCCAGGGCCGGTGGTCGGCATGATTTTGTTGCTGCTCGCGCTGCGCTGGCCATTGGTGCAGGCGCCGGTGTCGGCGTGTGCGGATTTCCTGCTGTCGCATCTGTCGCTGTTGTTCGTGCCGGTGGGCGTGGGCGTGATGACGCACCTTTCGCTGATCGGCACCTACGGCGTGCGCATCCTCGCGGCGCTGGTGCTGTCGACCTGGATCGGCCTGGCCGTGACGGCCTGGGTGCTGCATGCCACGCGCCGGCGTGGTGGCAACGCTGCCGACGCCCCTCGCGGCACCGCAGCCGAAGCCAAACCTGACTGACACCGCACCATGGCCGACTTCGTCCAGCTCTGGGTCTATCTTTCCGCGACGCCCCTGTTCGGGCTCACCGCCACGCTGGTGGTGTATGTGTTCGCCCAGGCGGCCTATGCGCGGTTGCACCAGGCGCCGTGGGCCAACCCGGTGCTGTGGAGCGTGATCGTCATCGCCAGCGTGCTGCTGGTCACAGGCGTGCCCTACCCTACCTACTTCGCGGGTGCCCAGTTCATCCATTTCCTGCTCGGGCCGGCGGTAGTTGCACTGGCCTGGCCGCTGTGGCAACGGCGCGCCGAACTGCGCGAACGGTGGGGCCGGCTATTGTTGGCGGCGCCGGCCGGCGGCACGGCCGCGAGTGTGTCTGCGTTCGGCATCGGCTGGGCGCTGGACTTGCCTTCGGACGTGGTGTGGTCGCTGGTGCCCAAGTCGGTCACCGCGCCGGTGGCCATGGGCATCGCGGAAAAGATCGGCGGCGTGCCGTCTTTGACCGCCGTGTTCGCGGTGCTGACCGGACTGATCGGCGCGCTGAGCGGCAAGTACCTGTTCAACGCGCTTGGCATCGGCTCCGACGCCGAAGGTTGGCGCGCACGCGGCTTCGGCCTGGGCACCGCCGCCCATGGCATAGGCGCGGCACGCGCCATGCAGGTAAATGCCGACGCGGGCGCTTATGCGGGCCTGGCCCTGGGCCTGCAGGTGGTGCTGGCGTCGCTGCTGATGCCGCTGGTATTCAAGCTGTTCTGAACCCCGCGGGCAGGTACAGCCCCGCCTTCACACTCAACCCTTGGCTTGGGACAGCAGCGTTTCCGCGTCGCTGACTTCGAACTTGCCCGGCCCTTCGACGTTCAGCGTGGTGACCACGCCGTCTTTCACCAGCATCGAGTAACGGTTGCTGCGCACGCCCATGCCGCGCCCCGTCAGGTCGAGTGTGAGGCCAATGGCGGTGGCGAAAGCCGCGCTGCCATCAGCCAGCATGCGCAGCTTGTCGCCGGTCTTCTGGTCACGCGCCCAGGCGCCCATGACAAACGCGTCGTTGACGCTCAGGCACCAGATCTCGTCGACACCGGCGGCCTTGAGGTCGTTGACCTTCTCGACGTAGCCGGGCACGTGCTTGGCGGAGCAGGTGGGCGTGAAGGCGCC
>JAQGMQ010000084.1 GCA_028292305.1 Rhodoferax sp. | reverse complement strand
TAGTTCAGCACCCATTGGTTCCAGCGGTTGTTGACGGCCTCCCACGCGGCCCGCAGGTTGGCGGCCAGGTTCGGGTTGACGTTGCCGATGGCCGACGCGAACACCCCGGCCGGCGCCTGCAGCCGCTGCAGCGTGCCGATACGCCCGGGCGACACCGCGCCCGTCGGGTCCACGCGCACCCAGCCGCGGCCGGCCTCCCAGACTTCGGCCCAGGCGTGGGCATCGCTCTGGCGCACCGTCCAGAAGCCGTCGACCGAGTTCACGTCGCCCCCTTGGTAGCCGGTGACCAGGCGCGCCGGGATGTCGAGCGCACGCATCAGCACCACGAAGCTGGAGGCGATGTGTTCGCAGAAACCGGCCTTGCGGTCGAACCAGAATTCGTCGGCCGTGTGCTGGCCATACACACCGGGCTCCAGCGTGTAGACATAGCCGCCGGTGCGCAGGCGCTCGAGTGCCGCGGCGACGAAGGTGGCGCTGTCGGCGTTGGCGAAGCGCGGGTCGCGTCGCATGTCGGCGGCCAGTTGCAGCGTGCGCGGGTTGAAGCCGGGCGGCAAGGCCACATAACTTTGCAGATTGCCCACCTGCCGGTCGGGGCCGTGGGTGAAGTTGGGATAACTCTCGGCGCGGTAACGCGTGAGGTCGGTCAGCGGGCGGCTGGCCATCCACTGCAGGTCGGGGGTCATGGCCACGCGGCCGGCTTGGGCGGGCACCTCGGGCGCGTTGGGCGAGGCGTCCAGCACCAGCAGCCACGGCCGGTTGTTCGGCTCGAGCGTGACCTCGTAGCGCACCGGCGGGCCGGACACCTTCAGGTTGGCCTGCCGCGGGCTCTCGAAGCCGAAGCCGGTGTATTGCGCCCGCCATTCGCGGCCATCGAATTGCGACAAAACCGGCCCGCGGAAATACAGGCTGGTCTGCGGCGGCGGGTTGCCTTCGAAGCGCACCCGCAGCGCGATGTTGTCGTCCAGCGCCAGGCTGGCCATGGTGCCGACCTGCATCACACCCGAGAGCCCGCTGCGGCCCGACATGCCGTCGCTCGGAATGCCCCACAGCGGCGCCATGCGCGGGAACAGCATGAACAGCGCCAGCATGATCGGCGCGCCGAGCAGCGCCATCCAGCCGGCGGTGCGCGCCGCCTCCCACAGCGGCGGCTTGCCGACCGGCATGTGGGCGTTCACCAGCGCCGTCAACAGGCCCAGCAACGCCACCAGCATGGCCGCGGCCGTGAGCAGCGACTGCGAGAAAAAGAAGTTGGTGAGCATCGTGAAGAAGCTCAGGAAGAAGATCACGAAGGCATCGCGGCTCGCCCGCATCTCGAGCGTCTTGTGCGTGAGCAGCACCACGATGAGGGTCACGCCCGGGTCTCGCCCAAGCAGCGTGCGGTGGGTGGCCCAGGTGGCCGCCAGCGTGGCCACCAGCAGGCCCAGCATCCACCAGCGCGAGGGCAGGGGCCGCGACTTCCAGGCCAGCCAGCCGCGGGTCAGCAATAGGCCGCCTGCGAACAGGCTGCACCACAGCGGCAGGTTGCCGATCTGCGGCAGCAGCACCCAGGCGATCACCACCAGCAGGAACAAGGTGTCGCGGCCTTCGCGCGGCAGGCTGGCCAGCGCGGCGCGGATCTGCATGGGCCTGGTCAGCACAGCGCCAGGGCCTCCAGGCAACGCCGCTGGTGGGCCGGGCCACCGCCCGGGCGGATCTCGCCGGAAGGCAGGCGCAGGCCGAAGTCGAGCCCGAGCTGCTCGGCCTGCAGCACCCAGGCGCACAGGCGCGACAGCCGCAGTTCGAGCCCGCCGGCACCCGAGACTGCACCGGCCTGGGCCAGGTCGAGCCACAAGGCGTGTTGCTGCGCCTGCGGGCTGTCGCGGCTGACCAGTTCGTCGGCCTTGGCAAACTTCTTCCAGACCACCAGCTTCAGCGGATCGCCGCGGCGGTAGGCACGCACGCCGTCGAACTCGCCGCCGGCCGTGGCGTGGGCGGTGGTGCCCGCGCCCGAACGCGGTTCGCCCTGCGGCAGGGGCGGTGGATGGGCTTCGGGCTTCGGGTAGACCATCACCTGGGCCGCCGGCCGCCAATAACACCACACACGAAAAGTGCCGAGCGGAAAGCGTGTCTCGGCCTTCAACGGCGGCACGCGGTGCAGGCCGCGCGTGGTCGGCGCGAAGGCCACATGCACAGTGCAGCTGCCGAGCGCGGGCACGTCGGTCCAGGTCCAGTGGTCGGTGCCGGTGGCGGCCTTGGCATCGGGGTCGAGCAGGGCCACGCCGATGCCGCGCCGCGGGCTTTTGCGTTCGCTGCTGAGTTGCACCGTGATGACGGCATTGGCGCCGGCGAACTGCGCATCGGGGGCGGCCAGTTTCAGATCGATGCCGCGCAAGGTGGCGTGGGCCACGTGCATGCTGACCGCCGCGCAGCCGGCCAGCAGAAACGTCAGCAGGTAGCCCAGGTTGAGCTGGTAGTTGATGCTCGACACCAGCAGCACCAGCAGCGTGGCGGCCATCATCCAACCCGGCACGGTGGGCACGATGTAGACGTTGCGTTGCGTCAGGCGCAGCGTGTCGGCCAGCGGCAGGCGGGCCTGCCACCAGCGCTGGAAGCGGGCGCGCGCCACTGTCAGTGGGTTCAGGCGGGCGAAAACGGTGGCGGTTGCCATGGCGTCAGGCATCGTTGGGGGTGGGCCTGCTCGCCGGCAGCGGGCCGCCCGGGGCGCAACGTGGCGGCAACAAGCGGCTGGAAGTCATCGTCTGCGGACAAGGCGGCGGTGGTTCAGGAAAGCGGCACGGCGTCGATCATCGCGCGCACCTGTTCCACCGCCCCGCGGCCGGCGTCGCCCACCGGCACCAGGCGGTGCGCGGCCGTCTGCGGCAGGATGGCCTGCACGTCGTCGGGCGCCACGTAGTCGCGGCCGCTGAGCAGCGCCTGCGCCTTGGCGGCCCGCACGATGGCGATGCCGGCGCGCGGGCTCAGGCCCTGCAGGAACCAGCGGCCCGAGCGCGTGGCGGCGACCAGGTCCTGCACATAGTCGAGCAAGGGGTCGGACACGTGGATCTGCAGCACCTGCTGCTGCAGTTGCTGCAGCTCGTGCGGCGTGAGCAGGCTGTCGAGCGTGTTGGCGCGTTCACGCGGGTCCTGCCCGCCGAGCAGCACCCGTTCGGCCGCGCGGTCGGGGTAGCCGAGCGAGATGCGCATCAGGAAACGATCGAGCTGCGATTCAGGCAGCGCGAAGGTGCCGAGCTGGTCCATCGGGTTCTGCGTGGCGATCACGAAAAACGGCGTCGGCAGCGGGCGGGTCGCCCCTTCCACGGTGACCTGTTTTTCTTCCATGGCTTCGAGCAGTGCGCTCTGGGTCTTGGGGCTGGCGCGGTTGATTTCGTCGGCCAGCAGAATCTGCGCGAACACCGGGCCGGGGTGGAACACGAAGGCCTCACGGCCGCGCTCGTAAACCGAGACGCCGGACAGGTCGCTGGGCATCAGATCGGCCGTGAACTGCACCCGCGAAAACTGCAGGCCGAAGGTACGTGCGAGAGCGTGGGCCAGCGTGGTCTTGCCCACGCCGGGCACGTCTTCGATCAACAGGTGGCCGCCCGCGAGCAGGCAGGCGACGCAGTCCTGGACCTGGGCTGATTTGCCCACAATCACCGTGTTAAGCTGATTCAGGAGAGACTTCAATTTGGGCTGTGCAACAAGCATGGCACGACGTTACCCCAAATTACCAGCCATGACCGGGACCATGAATAAAACCGGATACTTCACCAGCCCGTTGTGTCGCCAGCATGAGATGGGCCCGGGCCACCCCGAATGCCCGGGGCGGCTCGACGCCATCGAAGACCGCCTGCTGATCACCGGCGTGGGCGATGCGCTGGAGCGGCGCGACGCGCCCTGCGCCCCGTTGGCCGACCTGGAACTGGCACACACCCGCAACCACATCGCCGCACTGCGCGGGCTGACCGACGGCCTGAAGGAAGAGATCGAAGCCGGCGGCCCGTGTTACGCGCAGGTCGACCCGGACACCGCGCTCAATGTCCACACCTGGGATGCCGCGCTGCACGCTGCCGGTGCCGCCCTGGCCGCCACCGATGCGGTCATCGCCGGCGAGTTGGAGAACGCGTTCTGCGCCGTGCGCCCGCCGGGCCACCACGCCTGCCATGACCACGCGATGGGCTTCTGCTTCTTCAACAACGTGGCCGTGGCCGCCAGGTACGCGCTGGAACGGCACGGCCTCAAACGCGTGGCCATCGTCGACTTCGACGTGCACCACGGCAACGGCACGGAAGACATCGTGGCCGGTGACGACCGCATCCTGATGGTCAGCTTTTTCCAGCATCCTTTCTATCCGGAGGGCGCGCATTCCGATGCGGCCAACCTGGTCAACGTGCCGGTGCCAGCCTATACCCGCGGCATGGAGGTGCGCGAGATCGTCGAGATGATGTGGATGCCGCGCCTGGAGGAGTTCGAGCCCGAGATGATCTTCATCAGCGCCGGCTTCGACGCCCACCGCGAAGACGACCTGGGCCAGATGGGCCTGGTCGAACAGGACTACACCTGGATCACCTGGCGCATCAAGGAAGTGGCCAAGCGGCACGCCAAGGGCCGCATCGTCAGCTGTCTGGAAGGCGGCTACAACCTCAGCGCGCTGGGCCGCAGCGTGGAAGCCCATGTGCGGGTGCTGGCCGATCTTTGAGCGGCCAGGCGGGGGCCTTCTCATGACGCCCTGGCGTGGCGTCGCTGGCAAGTGTCACGGCGTCAACGCATGAAGAACGAGGAACCGTGCGAGGCCACCCGCAACGTGGCAGCGGCGATGGTGGCCACCGTGATCAACATGCCGGCCCGTCCTGCCAGCCAACCCGACTTGCGCAACAGGTCGAGCAGGGCGATGACGAGCAGCACGTCCGCCACATACAGGATGCGCCAGCTGGAGGCGTAGATGGTGGGCGACAGCCCGACCATCACCACCGACCCGACCGCGAGAACCCAGGGCAGGGCGGCCAGCCATCTCTCGCGGGGCGCCGTGGCGATGGCCAGGCGGACCACCACCATCACGCCGATCACGAGCAAGACCCAGAAATCGGCAAACCATGAAATCTCGAGACCCGTCGCCAGACTGGGTACGGTGGAGGCCGGGTACGGCGGGCGAAATCCGAATGCCTTCTGGCGCAGCAGCGTGAACAGCCCATGAGACAACAGAACCGCCAGCGCGGACCACGCGGCCCAGCCCCAGGCTTTACGGCGCTGCCACACGATGATCGCCGTGACCAGGAACAACACATGGAACACCCGGGTATCGGCCGTCACGAGGTGCGCCACCAGCCGTTCCAGGCCCAGCACCAACTTGTGCGGCACGCTCAGGTGGGCGAAGCTTGGGAACCATGTCTCTGTCTCCTTGGCCAGGCGAACCTTGTTGCCCGGCGCCAGCAACTGGATGGCCGTGTTGATGACGACCAACAGCGCAAACAGCTTGGCGAAGAGCGTGCCTTCGGCGGCCTGACCGGGCGCGTCGGGCAACCCGGGGCGATGCCAGGTCTGCCAGGCCAGCAGGACCAGGGCGGTCAGCACCAGGCTGACGGCCATCTGCTCCTGGTAGGCCGCAACAGCCGCGGCGACGAGCCCGCACGCACCCTGCAGGGGACCCGCGTCCTGCGCATGCAGGAGCACACTGGCCGCGAACAAACCCAAGGCCACCGGCACCAGGTAGTTGAAGCTGCCCGTCACCCACCACATACTTTCGAATTGCACACGCCGGTCGGTCAGGCAGACCAGGGCGGCCAGAGCCAGTGCGCTGCCGTTGACCCAGGGCAAGGCCTTGCCGACGCCGATGCGCGCCATGCTGACACCGAGCAGCAACAGGCTGGCAACGATGGCGGATTTCCAGGCCCAGGTGGCAACGATCGCGCTGAACAAAAGGTAGTTGATGGCAAACCGCCCCGACCAGCCCTGGTACGACTGCACGGACGAATCCCAGGCCCCGACGTTCCTGCTCTGTGCGATGTAGGCGACATCGTCGGCAAAGTTTTCGGTGCGCAGAAACCGCGCCGCGGCGATCGCCAACGCAATGACGAACAGCCATGAGACCGCGGCGAAGATCTTCGTCTCGAGCGAACGGTGGGTGTCTGGGCTATCTACAGGTTCAACGGCTTGCATTGGTTTCATTTGCTTGGTGAAAAAATGTCGGTTGTGCGCCGGCTGTACGGGCATGGCTTGGAGACAACTCCATGGCCATGAACATCGTGTGTGCCGCGATTTTCACCGACGCGCATGCCATCGGCTGTGGAAATCGATGGACTGACCCAGGCAGGCGTAACGTGCGCCCCTGCGCGCGCAACGGACTTTGCAGACGTGACAGGCAAACTTCGGCGCCTCTCTATAATCCACACAAATAGCACGACCGTTCTTTTTAATGATCGCGCAGGCCGCGCGCCGTACGGCCGAGCCCGGCGCCACGGGAGCCGCCGCATAGAATCCGTCGTGGTACATCTCTCTCCGATTCAATAACTCTGTGGAGCCAAAGTCATGAAGGTCCTGGTAGCTGTAAAACGCGTGGTTGACTACAACGTCAAAGTCCGCGTGAAGTCCGACAACACGGGCGTGGACATTGCCAACGTCAAGATGAGCATGAACCCGTTCGACGAGATCGCGGTCGAAGAAGCCGTGCGACTGCGCGAAAAGGGCATCGCCACCGAAGTCATCGCCGTGTCCTGCGGCGTCACGCAGTGCCAGGAAACCCTGCGCACTGCGATGGCCATCGGCGCCGACCGTGCGATCCTGGTCGAAACCGCCGTCGAACTGCAGCCCCTGGCCGTGGCCAAGCTGCTGAAGGCGCTGTTCGACAAGGAACAGCCCGGCCTGGTGATCCTGGGCAAGCAAGCCATCGACGACGACAGCAACCAGACCGGCCAGATGCTGGCCGCGCTGGCCGACCTGCCGCAAGCCACATTTGCCAGCAAGGTCGAGATTGCCGACGGCAAGGCCACCGTGACACGTGAAGTCGACGGCGGCCTGGAGACGCTGAGCTTCAGCCTGCCGGCCGTGGTGACCACCGACCTGCGCTTGAACGAGCCGCGTTATGTCACGCTGCCCAACATCATGAAGGCCAAGAAGAAGCAGCTCGAGATCTTCAAGCCCGAAGACCTGGGTGTGGACGTGACGCCGCGCCTGAAGACCCTGAAGGTCAGCGAGCCACCGAAGCGCAGCGCCGGCATCAAGGTGCCCGACGTTGCCACCCTCGTTGCCAAACTCAAAACCGAAGCCAAGGTGATCTGACATGACGACCCTCGTAATTGCCGAACACGACAACGCCTCCGTCAAGGGCGCGACCCTGAACACCGTGACCGCCGCCGCCCAGTGTGGCGCTGAGGTGCATGTGCTGATCGCCGGTGCCAATGCCGGCGCCGCCGCTGCCGCTGCCGCGCAGATCGCTGGCGTCAGCA
>JAQGMQ010000082.1 GCA_028292305.1 Rhodoferax sp. | reverse complement strand
CGGCGCGGTTCATCGGATTGACCGGGACCACCACCGCGTTGGCGCGCAGGATGGCGAAATGCGCGATCACCAGTTGAGGACTGTTCTGCAGATTCAGCAGCACCCGGTCGCCGCGCCGCACGCCCATGGCGTACAGGTGGCCGGCCAGCCGCTCGGCCTGGCTCAGCACCTGCCGGTAGCTGAGCACGCGGCCGAAGAACACCAGCGCGGGCTTGTCGGGATAGCGGCGCGCGCTGTTGGCCAGGTTGTCCCACAGCGACGTGGCGGGCACGGCGATGGCATAAGGCAGGCGCTTCGGCCAGAACCGGTGGTGCGCGCGGGCGCCGGGCCGCAGGGGCGTGGGTTCGAAGTCGATGGCGGGCTGGGCTGGCGCGCTGGCGGCGGTGGTAGCGGTAGCGGCGGTGTCACCGGTGGTGGTGGACGTCATGGGTTGTCTCTCATTCTGGGATGTCGGTTTCAGGATAAGTGAGACGGCCCGCGCACCCATTCGATATTGTCGCGTGCGTGACGTGGTGCACCCTTGCACCTGCCTGTGCCGCACAGCCGAAACCGGCTTGATGGTGCTCGTCAGCTTGCTATTTATTCAATAGCGTCGCCGGGTACACCCCGGCGTTTAGCACCAATGTAACCGTGTGTGCACCGGGTTGGCAATGCCACCTGCGATGCTGAGGTACGGGCTTGGTGCAATCACGCAGCGTGCACCATGCTGATCGGCACAACCGGCCCGAATCGGTGCATCAATCTTGTATATCAGTTGGCACATTTTCTGCATGGCAGTGTGCATGACCACCGCAGCCGAAATCAGTGAACGCATCGTCGAAGCGGTGATGGCGCAGAAGCTCGCGCCCGGCGCGCGGCTCGGCGAGCAGCCGCTGGCCATGCTGTTCGACTGCAGCCGCACCGTGGTGCGCGAGGCACTCACCCGGCTGGCCGCGCGCGGCATCGTCACCGTGAGCGCGCGCCGCGGCTGGTACGTGATCGAGCCTTCACAGGAAGAAGCCCGCGAAGCCTTCGAAGCCCGCCGCGTGATCGAGACCGGCCTGATCCGCAACCTGCCCGGCATCGCCAAGCCCGCGCTCAAGCGGCTGAAGCAGCACCTGGTCCGCGAAAAGGCGGCACTGGCCAGCGACGACGTCGGTGCGCGCAGCTTTCTGCTGGGCGACTTCCATGTCTGCCTGGCCGAATGCCTGGGCAGCAACCTGCTGGCCGACACGCTGCGCGACTTCACCGCGCGCACCACCTTGATCGCGATGCTGTACCAGTCGTCGCACAACGCGGCACAGTCTTGTGAAGACCATGTGCAGATCGTCGCCGCGCTCGAACGCGGTGACATGGCGCTGGCCGAAAAACTGATGTCGGCCCACATCGGCACGGTGCATGAAGCGCTGCGCCTGCCCGTCAACGCCGACCCGCTGGCGCATCTGCGCGATGCACTGGCGCCCGTCGGCAAATCCAGCGGCGCGGCCGAGCCCGCCACCAGGTCCCCCAAGCCCAAGAGCACCGCCAAACGTCTGGCCAGCGGCAAAGCCGGCACCAGCGATTCACCCGAAGACCCGTCCACTTACCTAGGAGCCTTGTTATGAAACTTTCCAAACGCCAACTCAACACCGGCCTGGCCGCAGCCGCCCTGCTCGCCACCTTCGCGTCGTTCGGTGCCCACGCGCAGACCGCACTCGACGACGTGATGAAGGCCAAGAAGATCACCATTGCCATCCCCACCGACTTCCCGCCCTACGGCTTCGTCGGCACCGACATGGCGCCCCAGGGCCTGGACATCGACATGGCCAAATACATCGCCGCCAAGCTCGGCGTGCAGATCGAGCTGGCCCCCGTGACCAGCGCCAACCGCGTGGCCTACCTGCAGACCAAGAAGGCCGACCTGGTGATCTCCACGCTGGGCAAGAACCCCGAGCGCGAAAAGGTGATCGACTTCACCGCCGCCTACTCGCCGTTCTTCCAGGCCGTGTTCGCCCCGAAGAGATTGGCGATCAAGAGCTTCGCCGACCTCGCCGGCAAGACCGTGGGCGTGACCCGCGGCGCCATCGAAGACCAGGAGCTGACCAAGCTGGCCCCGGCCACGGCCGACATCAAGCGCTTCGAAGACAACAACGTGACGGTGTCGTCGTTCGTCTCTGGCCAGGTGCAGCTGATCGCCACCGGCGCCTCGGTGGCCGGCAACCTGATGGCCAAAAACCCGCAGCTGGGCACCGAATACAAGCTGCTGCTGAAAGACTCGCCGAACTTCATCGGCGTGGCCAAGGGTGAAGACAAGCTGCGCACCAAGGTCAACGAAATCATTGCCGAAGGCAAGAAGGCCGGCGACCTGGACAAGATGGCCGTGAAGTGGCTCGGCCGCCCCGCCGGCGACCTGCCTCAGTAATGGGTTTTGCGCCCTCCCCCCAAGGGGGCGAGGGCGCAAGTCAACAGCGTCCGACCAACCCCCTCACCGCAAAGCCCTCATGAGAATCACCTTCGATTTCTGGTCCGTCCTCAACGAGTGGCCCTTGCTGGTCAAGGGCGTGGCCTGGACGCTCGCGCTCACCCTCATCGCCACCGTCATCGGTGTCACTTTCGGCATCGCCTGCGCCTGGGTGCGCAGCCAGAACACGCGGGCGCCCGGCTGGCTGCAGTGGGTGGTCGGCACCTATGTGGAGCTGGTGCGCAACACGCCGTTCATCGTGCAGCTGTTCTTCATCTTCTTCGGCCTGCCGGCCGCGGGCGTGAAGCTCTCGCCTGAAGTGGCCTCCATTTTGGCGATGGTGATCAACCTCGGCGCCTATTCCACCGAGATCATCCGCGCCGGCATCGACGCCACGCCCAAGGGCCAGATCGAAGCCGCCGCCAGCCTGGCGATGGACCGCGTGCAGACCTTCACCCGCGTGGTCCTGCCGCCGGCGCTGAAGAAGGTGTGGCCGTCGCTGGTGAGCCAGATCATCATCGTGATGCTGGGCTCGGCGGTGTGCGGCCAGATCTCCACGCAGGAGCTGAGCTACGCCGCCAACCTGATCCAGAGCCGCAACTTCCGCGCGTTCGAAGCCTTCATCATTGCCACGCTGATCTACCTGACGTTATCGGTCGGCACGCGAAGACTTCTGAACTGGCTGGGCCCTCGTTTTCTTTTTGGCCGCTGAACATGAGCCCCCACGCTCGCCACTTCGTGTACTCGCTGCCCCCCGAGGGGGCGCTGCCTGCCCTTGGGGCGGCCCGGCGGGCAGGCTTTCTCAAAGGACACCACCATGGTTGAATTCACAGTCTGGGACATCCTGCGCAACCTCATCGGCGCCGCGCAGTGGACCGTCTACCTCTCGCTGATCGCCTTCATCGGCGGGGGCATCGTCGGCATGCTGCTGCTGATCCTGCGGCTGTCCAAGGCCCGCGGGGCCGATACCTTCGTCGGCGGCTACGTGCAGTTGTTCCAGGGCACGCCGCTGCTGATGCAG
>JAQGMQ010000078.1 GCA_028292305.1 Rhodoferax sp. | reverse complement strand
ACCCCCTTGGTGGTGGCCGAGCGGATGCCGTTGAGGTTGAGGCTGGTTAACTTGAACAAGGACTTCTCCATGGTTGGCAAAGCGGACGCGACGCAAGATACGTTGGCCCAGGAATTCGTGCAATTCTCCGTTGATTCCGGCGTGCTGCGTTTCGGCGAGTTCAAGACCAAGGCCGGCCGCATGAGCCCGTATTTTTTCAACTCGGGCCTGTTCGACGACGGCGCCAAGCTGGGGCGTCTGGCGGCCTTCTACGCGCAGCGGCTGGTGGCCAGCGGCATCGCGTTCGACATGGTGTTCGGCCCGGCCTACAAGGGCATTCCGCTGGGCGCCGCCGTAGCCATCGAGCTGGCCCGCCTGGGCCGCAACGTGCCCTTTGCCTACAACCGCAAGGAAGCCAAGGCGCACGGCGAAGGCGGCTCGCTGGTGGGGGCGCCGCTGCAGGGCCGGGTGCTGATCGTCGACGATGTGATGTCGGCCGGCACCGCGGTGCGCGAATCCATCGCCATCATCCAGGCCGCCGGGGCCACGGCCCACGCCGTGGTGATCGCCCTGGACCGCCAGGAGATGGCCACCGAGAACGGCCAGGACGTGCCCCACAGCGCCGTGCAGTACGTACGCGACCAGTTGCACATGGAGGTCTGCTCGATTGCGAAGCTGGCCGATTTATTGCAGTATCTGGCCCAACATGGCAAGGATGAGCTCGGCGCGCACCACGCCAGGGTTCTGGCCTATCGGCAACGTTATGGTGTGGACCAAGGATCGATGTGACTGGTTGGCAGCGGTATTGCAGTTTGGGGCTTCTGGTCTGCGGATGGATGGGCGGCGCCTCGGCGCAAAGCATCTTCAGCTGCATCGACGCGCGCGGCCACAAACTCACCTCCGACCGCCCCATTCCCGAATGCCTTGACCGCGAGCAGAAAGAGCTGAACCCGAGCGGCTCGGTGCGGCGCAACGTGGGCCCGTCGCTGACCGCGCCGGAGCGCGACCGCCTCGAGGCCCAGCAGCGCAAGGAGGCCGAGGAAAAGGCCCGGGTCAACGACGAGCGGCGCCGCAACCGCGCGCTGCTGATGCGTTACCAGGACCAGGCCGCCCACGACCGCGAACGCGCCGACGCGCTGAAGCAGGTCGACGAGGTGATCGCCGCGGCCAACAAGCGCCTGGCCGAACTGGATAAGCAAAACGAAGCCATCAAGGCCGAACTCGAGTTCTACAAGGGTGATGCCACCAAGGCGCCGCCCAAGCTGCGCCGGCAGATCGCCGAACACGACGACAGCGTCAAGGCGCAGGAGCGTTTCATTGCGGACCAGGGGCAGGAGAAGAAGCGGGTCAACGACCGCTTCGATGAGGAGCTGGCGCGCTTGAAGCCGCTGTGGGGTGGGGCGAAGTAGCCAGGCTTCGTTGGGGCTGGGCCTCGTCATGACAGGAACCCCGCTTCGACAAGCTCAGCGGTTCTTCGACTGACTCAGGACTAACGAAGGTTGGGCTCTGTTCGGCCGGTCCCGGTCCATAGGGAACGAGGGGCCTGCCACCCACACCAGACCATTCGGGGGCGGGCAAGCGTCAACACCACCCCGGTCCGTTCGGGCTGAGCCTGTCGAAGCCTCAACCGAGACGTGACTTCAGCAACTCGTTGACCTGCCCCGGATTGGCCTTGCCCTTGCTGGCCTTCATGATCTGGCCCACCAGTGCATTGAACGCCTTCTCCTTGCCGGCGCGGTACTCCTCAACGTTCTTCGCATTGGCCGCGATCACCTCGTCGACGATGGCTTCCAGCGCGCCGCTGTCGTTCATCTGCTTCAGGCCCTTGGCCTCGATGATGGCATCGACCCCACCGGCGGCATCACCCTCGGTCCACAACACGTCGAACACCTGGCGCGCCGCGTTGTTGGAGATGGTGCCATCGGCGATGCGTCCGATCAGTTGCGCCAGGCGCTCGGCGCTGACCGGCGCCTGGGCGATGTCCGACTCGCTGGTGTTCAGCCGGCGCGAGATCTCGCCCATGATCCAGTTGCTGGCCAGCTTGGCCTGGCCGCTGGCTTTGGCTGCGGTTTCGAAATACGCGCTCATGGCCTTGCTCTGCGTGAGCGAGTTCGCGTCGTAGTCCGACAACCCGTAGTCCTTTGCGAACCGGGCCGCCATCACCCGCGGCAGCTCGGTCATCTCGGCGCGCACGCGTTCCACCCACTCGGGCGCCACCACCAGCGGCGGCAGATCCGGGTCGGGGAAGTAGCGGTAGTCGGCGGCGTCTTCCTTGGTGCGCATGGCGCGGGTTTCGCCGGTGTCGGGGTTGAACAGCACGGTGGCCTGCTGGATCGCGTGGCCGTCTTCGATCTGCTCGATCTGCCAGCGCACCTCGTAGTCGATGGCCTGCTGCATGAACTTGAAGCTGTTCAGATTCTTGATCTCGCGGCGCGTGCCCAGGTCGGCGCCAGGCTTGCGCACCGACACGTTGGCATCGCAGCGGAAACTGCCTTCTTGCATGTTGCCGTCGCAGATGCCGATCCTGGTCACGATCTTGTGCAGGTCCTTGGCGTAGGCCACGGCTTCTGCGCTGGACCGCATGTCGGGCTCGGTCACGATCTCCAGCAGCGGCGTGCCGGCGCGGTTCAGGTCGATGCCGGTCTGGCCGACGAAGTCTTCATGCAATGACTTGCCCGCGTCTTCTTCCAGATGTGCGCGCACCAGGCGTACCGATTTCTTCTCGTCCCCCAGATAGAACTCCACCGAGCCGCCCTGCACCACGGGAATCTCGAACTGGCTGATCTGGTAGCCCTTGGGCAGGTCCGGGTAGAAGTAGTTCTTGCGCGCAAACACGCTGCGCGGCGCGATGGTGGAGCCCAGCGCCAGGCCGAGCTGAATCGCCCGTTCCACGGCGCCCCTGTTCATCACCGGCAACGTGCCGGGCAGCGCGATGTCGACAGCGCAGGCCTGGGTGTTCGGCTCGGCGCCAAAGGCAGTGGAGGCGCGGCTGAAGATCTTGCTTTGGGTGGACAGCTGGGTGTGGGTCTCGAAGCCGATCACGACTTCGTAGCCTTGAATGAGTTTCGCAG
>JAQGMQ010000056.1 GCA_028292305.1 Rhodoferax sp. | reverse complement strand
TCAGGAGACAAGAACATGACAAACAGAAGAAGCCTCATCCTCTCCAGCCTCGCAATGCTGGGCGCGCCGCTGGCGGCCTGCGCCCAGGCCGCGGCACCGGCCTGGCCCAGCCGGCCGGTGCGGCTGCTGGTCGGCTTTCCGGGCGGGTCGACCCCCGACATGGCGGCGCGGGCCCTGGCCGAGGCCTTGTCGCATGCGCTCGGCCAGCCGGTCATCGTCGACAACAAACCCGGCGCCTCGGGCAACATCGTGGCCGACCAGGTGGCCAAGGCCGGCGACGACCACACGCTGGGCGTGCTGATCAACGGCAACCTCACGTCGGCCAAGACGCTGTACGCCAAACTGCCCTACGACCCGCAGCGTGACTTCAGCTACCTGTCGCTGTTGACCACCGCGCCGTTGTTGCTGCTGGCCCCCGCGGGCCTGCCCCATGGCGCCGGGTTTTTTGCCGAGGCCAAACGCCAGGGCGACGCCTGGAACTACGGCTCGGTGGGCAATGGCTCGGTGGCGCACCTGGGCATGGAGCTGCTCAAGGCCAAGACGCCCGGCCTGAAGGCCGTGCATGTGCCGTTCCAGGGAAATCCTCAGGTGGTGACCGCCATGCTGGGCGGCCAGATCCAGATGGCGCTGGTGCCGCCGGGCGTGGCACTGCCGCATGTCAAATCGGGCAAGCTGCAGGCCATCGGCATCACCAGCGCCCACAGTGCGCTGGCCCCGGAAGTGGCACCGCTGGCCGACGCGGGTGTGGCCGACTTCAGCCTGGAGGTATGGACCGCGCTGGTCGGCCCGGCCGGCCTGTCACGCGCTGCGCAGGCCCGGCTGCTGGCCCTGGTGCCCGGTCTGATGCAGGAGCCGGCCACGCGCCAACGGCTGCTGGTGCAGGGCTGGGATACGGTCGGCTCGACGCCCGAAATGCTGCAGCAGCGCGTGAAGCTGGAGACCGCGGAGATGACGCGCATCATCAAGGCGACGGGCACGCGCCTCGACTGAAGCGCTAACCGCTTGCGCTAGATGCCGACGCCGTAATAGCTGCCGATGCGCTGGCTGTACTCGGGCGTGTAGTCGGGCGTGGTGGTCTCGGTGTAGCGCGGCGCGCCGTCGATCTGCTCCTTGGTGAGCGGCACCACGTAGCCGTCCTTGTCGGTGTCGTAGTCGAGCATGCTCCAGGGCAGCGGATAACGGTCGGTGCCCATGCCGAGGAAGCCGCCGAATTCGAGCACGGCGTATTCGACCTTGCCGGAGCGCTTGTTGATCATCAGCTCGTCGATGCTGCCGAGCTTGTCGCCGGCGGCGTTGTAGACGCTCGTGCCTTCGACGCGTTCGGAAGAGATGACGTCGTGGGTGCTGGTGGTGATGGCCATGGGGTCTCCTTTGAGTGAGGGGGTGAACATGTGCGCTAGCGCTGCGCGGCCCGGGCGGCTGTGCACAGGCCAGGCCAGTTATCGGGCCGGCACCATGCCTCCGGCGTCGGTGTGGGCAACCGCCTGCTGTAGGACGCGGGCGAGCCGCTCGTTGTGGCGCATGGCTCGAGGCACCGGGCGCTGCTCGGCCTCAAACCACACTGCGAAAAAAAGACCCTAGCTTCCGTGGGGTGTCCTACAGCATCTGCGCTCCAGCGCCGACAGCACCCGGCCCGCCACGCGGGCAAGCTAGGCACATCTTCAACTGATTAGGGGCATCACTCGTGAATTCAATCATCTACATCGTGGGTCTGGTGGTCGTCATCGTCGCAGTGCTTTCGTTCTTCGGCCTGCGCTGATCCGCACCTGGGCGCACCGGCGCATGCACCGCCTTCGGCTGCGGCGCACCGCTTTCGCCCATCGCATTCATACCAAATGATCCAATTTGGACCATTTGGTAAAAGATAATGCCCGCCGCAGCGGCCTCGACTTGCACAAGTCTTTGATATTCAACGACTTTTGTTTCTGGCACATGAAATGCTAGATGCTTGAAAGCCCGGCACCGCCGGCCCTTCCAAGCCATCGCGAGGTTTCATGAAAGTCGGCATCTTCATCCCCATCGGCAACAACGGCTGGCTGCTGTCCGAAAACGCTCCCCAGTACAAACCCAGCTTCGCGCTGAACAAGGCCATCACCTTGAAGGCCGAGCACTACGGGCTCGACTTCGTGTTGTCGATGATCAAGCTGCGCGGCTTCGGCGGCAAGACCGAGTTCTGGGACCACAACCTCGAATCGTTCACCCTGATGGCCGGGCTGGCCGCGGTCACCACCAAGATCAAGCTCTACGCCACCGCCGCCTCGCTGGTGATGCCGCCGGCCATCGTGGCCCGCATGGCGTCCACCATCGACTCGATCTCGGACGGCCGCTTCGGCGTCAACCTGATCACCGGCTGGCAAAAGCCCGAGTACACACAGATGGGCCTGTGGCCCGGCGACGAATTCTTCCGCTCGCGGTACGAATACTTGTCCGAATACGTGCAGGTGCTGCGTGGCCTGTGGACCACCGGTGTCTCCGACCTGAAGGGCAAACACTTCACCATGGACGACTGCCGGCTGAGCCCGCGCCCGCAGGCCGACATGAAGGTGATCTGCGCCGGCGCCAGCGGCGCGGGCATGGATTTTTCGGCCACCTATGCCGACTACAACTTCTGCTTCGGCAAGGGCGTGAACACCCCCAAGGCCTTTGCGCCCTCGGCCGAGAAACTGATCGAGGCCACGAAGAAGACCGGCCGCCACGTCACCACCTATGTGCTGATGATGGTGATCGCCGACGAGACCGACGCCGCCGCCCGCGCCAAGTGGGAACACTACAAGGCCGGCGCCGACCAGGAGGCCATCGCCTGGCTGGGCGTGCAGGGCGCGGCCGACACACGTTCCGGCCCCGACACCAACGTGCGCCAGATGGCCGACCCGACCTCGGCGGTGAACATCAACATGGGCACGCTGGTGGGCTCGTATGCCAGCGTGGCGCGCATGCTCGACGAAATGGCCGAGGTGCCCGGCACCGAAGGCGTGCTGCTCACGTTCGACGACTTCGTGGCCGGCGTGGAAGCCTTCGGCCAGCGCATTCAACCGCTGATGACTACCCGCATTGGCGCGGAGTCGCCCGTGCCCTCGCAGGTGGCCGGCGCAGCCCACCGAGCCCTGGCCGCGTGACCCGATGCAGACCCCCATGAAAAACACCACCCTCACATCGACCACCCCCGTAGGTGTGCCCACGGCTGCCGGCATGCCCGCCCCGCTGGTGCTGCCCGCCCGGCCCGAGCCCGTGGCGCTGCAGGCCGCGCAGACGGCGCTGATCGTGGTCGACATGCAGAACGCCTATGCCTCGCTCGGCGGCTATGTGGACACGGCCGGCTTCGACATCTCGGGCGCGCAAGGCACCATTGCCAACATCGCGCGCAGCATCGCGGCGGCGCGCGCGGCCGGTGTGCTGGTGGTCTACCTGCAGAACGGCTGGGACGCGGCCTATGTGGAAGCCGGCGGCCCCGGCTCGCCCAACTGGCACAAGTCGAACGCGCTCAAGACCATGCGCCGGCGGCCCGAACTGCAAGGCCGGTTCCTGGCCAAGGGCGGCTGGGACTACGAACTCATCGACGCCGTGAAACCCGCCCCCGGCGACATCGTCGTGCCCAAGACGCGCTACAGCGGCTTCTTCAACAGCACCCTGGACAGCACGCTGCGCACGCGCGGCATCCGCAACCTGGTGTTCACCGGCATTGCCACCAACGTGTGTGTCGAATCGACCTTGCGCGACGCGTTCCACCTCGAATACTTTGCCGTGATGCTGGCCGACGCCACCCACGAACTCGGCGGCCCGGCGATCCAGGCGGCCACGGTCTACAACGTCGAAACCTTCTTCGGCTGGGTGTCCTCCACCGAAGACTTCTGTCACACGCTCGAGCGCTGATCCGCTCGGCGCCCGTTTGATTTCAACCACCAAGGATTTTTCATGCCCAAGACAGCCATCATCCCGCCGGGCACCGGCACCCCCATCGCGCCCTTCGTTCCCGGCACCCTGGCCGACGGCGTGGTCTATGTTTCGGGCACCCTGCCCTTCGACAAGGACAACAACGTCGTGCACGTGGGCGACGCCACGGCGCAGACCCGCCACGTGCTGGAGATCATCAAGAACGTTATCGCCACCGCTGGCGGCAGCATGGACGACGTGACCTTCAACATGATCATGATCAAGGACTGGGCCGACTACCCCAAGGTGAACGCGGTCTACGCCGAATACTTCCCGGGCGTGAAGCCGGCGCGCTACTGCATCCAGTGCGGCCTGGTGAAGCCGGATGCGCTGGTCGAGATCGCCTCCATCGCGCATGTCGGCAAAACCTGAAGCCATGCCGTTGCACCATGAAGTCGACGGCCCGGCGCACGGCGAGACCGTGTTGCTGTCGTCCGGCCTCGGCGGGTCGGCGGGCTTCTGGAAGCCGCAGATCGCGGCGCTGGTCGAAGCCGGCTGGCGCGTGCTGACCTACGACCAGCGCGGCACCGGCCGCAGCCCCGCGGCTTTGGCCAGCGGCTACAGCATCGCCGACATGGCGCGCGATGTGGTCGAGCTGCTCGACGCGACCGACACCGCGCGCTGCCATTTCGTGGGCCATGCGCTCGGCGGCCTGGTCGGCCTGCAACTGGCGCTGGACACACCGGCGCGGCTGGCCAGCCTGGTGCTGGTCAACGCCTGGTCGCGGCCCAACCCCCATTCGGCCCGCTGCTTCGATGCGCGGCTGGCCCTGCTGGCCGCGGGTGGCGCACGGGCCTATGTGCAGGCGCAGCCGATCTTTCTGTATCCCGCCGCCTGGTGTGCCGCACATGCCGATGCGGTCGATGCCGAAGTCGACCACGGCGTGGCGCATTTCCAGGGCGAGGCCAACCTGCGCGCCCGCATCGCCGCACTGCGGGGCTTCGACGTGGACGCGCGGCTCGGCGACATCCAGGTGCCGACCTACGTGGCCGCAGCCACCGACGACGTGCTCGTGCCATGGACGATGTCGCAGCGCCTGGCCGACGGCCTGCCGCGCGCCAGCTTCGACCGCGTGCCCCACGGCGGCCATGCACACAGCGTGACCGAACCCCTGGCCTTCAACCACAGCCTGCTGGCCTTTCTGGCGCAGCAGCGCGTTACATCTTCATGACCATGCCACACACCCTTGATGCCGCCGCCCTGGCGACCCTGTTCACCGAAGCCCGCAGCCAGAACGGCTGGACCGATGCCCCTGTATCCGACGACCTGCTGAAACAGGTCTATGACCTGGCGCGCATGGGCCCGACGTCGGCCAATTGCTCGCCGGCGCGCTTCGTCTTCGTGCGCAGCGCCGAGGGCAAACAGCGGCTCGCGCCCGCGCTGTCCTCGGGCAACCTCGAGAAGACCCTGGCCGCGCCGGTCTGCGTGATCGTGGCCTGGGACACCGCGTTCTACGACCAGCTGCCCACGCTGTTCCCGCATGCGGACGCACGCGCCTGGTTCACAGGCAGCGCCGAGGTGGCGCACGAGACCGCGTTTCGCAACGGCACGCTGCAGGCCGCCTACCTGTTGCTGGCGGCGCGTTCGCTCGGGCTCGACGCGGGGCCGATGTCGGGCTTCGACAAAGCCAAGGTCGACGCCGCGTTTTTTGCGGGCACCACCTGGACGGCCAACTTCCTCATCAACCTGGGCCACGGCGACCCGGCCAAGGTGTTCGGCCGCCTGCCGCGGCTGGCCTTCGATGAAGCCTGCCAGCTCGCCTGAGCCGGCCCCCTTGCCCACGGAGCACCGCATGCTGAACACCCCGAGCCTGGCCGAACCGCGCCCATCCGACGTGGCGCAGGGCCTGCCCAAGACCGATTACCGCAACGCCATGGCGCGGCTGGGCGCGGCGGTCAACATCATCACCACCGACGGCCCGGCCGGCCGCGCGGGCTTCACCGCATCGGCGGTGTGCAGCGTGACCGACGAGCCGCCCACGCTGCTGATCTGCCTGAACCGCAGCGCCTCCGTCTACCCGGCCTTCCAGGCGAACGGCGTGTTGTGCGTGAACGTGCTGGGCGCGGGGCAGCAGGCCTTGTCGGGCGTGTTCGGTGGCAAGACACCGATGGACGACCGCTTCGCCGCCGCGGACTGGCGGGTGACCGACACCGGCGCACCGGTGCTCGAAGGCGCGGCGGTCTCGTTCGACTGCCGGGTGGTGCGCAGCACCAGCGTGGGCACCCACGACGTGTTGTTCTGCGAAGCCGTGGCCATCCGCATCGGTGCGGCGGCACACGGGTTGATCTACTTCGACCGGCGCTACCACGACATCGTGGCGCACTGAACGCCGCATTGAACGCCGCACCGAGCGCCGCAAGGCCAGCTCAGCCCTTCGGCAGGATGCCTTGCAGCACGATGCGCTGCAGGTTGTCCACGACTTGTTCAAAGAAGGCGGCATCGGCCAGCGTCTTGCCGGTGATGGCCTCGACCTGCACGCCGAAGTCGGCATAGTGCTGGGTGGTGGCCCACAGCGTGAAGATCAGGTGGTGCGGGTCCACCGGTGCCAATTTCCCAGCCCTGACCCAGGCGCGGATCACGGTCGATTTGTGCGCCACCAGCTCGCGCAATTCGCGGCCGAGTTCGTCGCGCAGCAGCGGCGCGCCCTGCACCATCTCCAGGCAGAACAGGCGCGACGCTTCGGGCTGGTCGCGCGAGACCACGAGCTTCTTGCGGATGTAGTCGGCGATGGCCTCGCGCGGCTCCTGCGCCACGCTGAAGCCACGCAGCGGCGCGAGCCACACGGCCAGCAATTCGCGCAGCACGTCCACGTACAGCGCCTCCTTGCCGGCGAAGTAATACAGCAGGTTGCCCTTGGACACATCGGCCCGCGCGGCCACCTGGTCGAGGCTCGTGCCATGCAGGCCGAAACGCGAAAACTCGGCCAGCGCCGCGGCCAGGATCACGCCGCGCTTGTCGTCGGTCTGGCGCTGCCGGCGCGCCTGCGCGGCGGGACCGGGCATGGCGGGCGCGCGGGTCGGTTTGATCTTGGCTTTCGGGCTCGCCTTCACGCCAGCCTTGACCGCGGTCTTCACCGACGGCTTGGGGGTCGTCGCGGGATGTTTGGGTGTGGGCATGGCGAGGATTCTCTGTGACTTTGGCACCGGCCGGGTCGAAGCGGCAGCCTGCAACGCCGGCCTGAGATGATCCACCCATTGCCAGCCCACGAAATCAAGGAAGCCCATGCGCCCCACCGACCTGTTCCGGCCCAGCCGCATCCACTTCCCTGCCCTTGCCCTCTCCCTGGTGTTGGTGCTTTCGTTCAGCGCCAGCGCGCAGGTCAAAGCCGTGGCGCCCAGCGCCGGCATGTGGTCGGCCGGCGATGGCTTCGCCTTCAAGAACAAGGCGAAGAAGACCCGCCAATCGCTGAGCGGCGTCGCCTGCGCACCCAATGCGCAGGGCCAACGCATCTGCCTGATGGCGTTCGACGAAGGCGTGACGATGCAGTTCGCTGAACTGCTGACGGACGGCGCCAACGCGCTGCGTCCGCTGGACCAGCCGTTGGTGCTCGGCCGCGCCGGGGACGAACTCGACGCCGAAGCCGCCGCCACCGACGGCGCCTATTTCTACGTCACCGGCTCACACGCCGTGAAGCGCAAGGACTGCGCGCCCAACCCCGCAAGTCAACACGTGTTGCGCTTCCGGCGCGACGCCGCCACCGGCCTGGCCGCCCAGCCGCCGGCCCTGCAGGACGTCGGCCGCCTGGCGGCCCTGGTGGCGGCGTTGCCCGCGTTCCAGCCCTATGCCGGCACCGGCCATTGCCTGGGCACGGGCGCGCTCGACATCGAAGGCCTGGCGGTGCGACGCGGCCGGCTGTGGTTCGGCCTGCGCGGGCCGACCGAGCCTGCCGAGCCTGGCACGGCCTTCATCGTCTCGGTGGACACCGAGGCCTTCTTCGGCGGCGGCGACGCCAAGGCCAGGGCCTACCGCGTCACGCTCGGCCCGGGCCGTGGCCTGCGCGACATGGTGGCCGTGCAGGATGGCATCCTGCTGCTGGCCGGGCCCGACGACGCCGAGCGCAACCAGGCCGTGCCGTGGCTGGTGCTGCACTGGGACGACAACGCCGAAGGCCAGGCGCTGGCCACGCCGCGGCCGCTGGCACAGTTGGACCTGGCCGGCGTGGCGCTGCGCCAGTGCGACAAGGAGATCAAGCCCGAGGCCATGACCGTGCTGGCGCAGACACCGGCGGCCTACCGGCTGCTGGTGCTGTCGGACGGCCTGTGCGACGGCGGGGCGCTGGCGTTCGATATTCCGCGCTGAAAGGCGGCGCTGGCTCGACCGGCGCGCATCCTCCATCCGAGGGACGCGGCCTCGGTTTGAACGGCAGAAAATGCGGGCCTTGCCCTGGACAGGAGCGCCCGTGACCTCATGCCGTTGGCTGGTTGCCGTCTTGGCTTCGACCGCCGCCGCGATCGCCGTGCCCGCGGCGGCCCAGGCCCAGGCCTTGTGCACGCCGCGCACCGTGATCGTCAAGCCGCCGCCGCGTCCGCCCGGGGTGCCGCCCAGCACAACCGTGTCGACCGCGCCTGGCGCGTCGTTGGCGGTGGCGGTGAATTGCGGCGATGTGGCGGCGACATCCGCACCGCCGGTGGCCTCGGCGGCCCCGGCGGCATCCCCCACCGTGGCCCCGGCCGCGCCACCCTCGGCAGAATCCGCGGCCGCACTGAAGGCCGCCACCGCCGCACAGGAGTTCCGCACCGCTCTGCTCGAGAAGGTGGCGTATGCCACCGCCGCACTCGCCGTATGTGCGCTCGCCGTACTGGTCTGGGCGATGCTGCAGGCCCGGCGCGAAGGGCTGCGCGTGATCAGCTACTGGGGCGGGTTCGGCGGGTCGGGCACGGGCTGGCATCTCACGCCCGCGGCGGTCGGCCTGCTGGCCACGGCACTGCTGGTGCTGGCCACCCTCGGCCTGGTGATGGCGCTGCTGCAGGCCAGCCGGCCAGAGGTACCGAACCCGTCGACCCCGAAGTCGGTGGCACCACCCGTGGCCAAGGGTTAGCCATGCCCATCTACATCCGCCGCAACGCCGAGCCGTTCAGTGCGCTGGCCACGCCGGGCGATATCCAGATCCTGCCGATCGCGGCCCAGTCGCAAGGCAGCCGCGTGCTCGAGCAGGAGATGCAGCGTTACTGCGCCGGCCAGGTGCGGGGCCGTTCGTTCCTGATCTCGGGCCACCGCGGCTCGGGCAAGACCACCATGGTCGACAGCGCGGTGCTGCGCTTCCAGCAGCAGGCGCTGGACGGCGCGGTGAAACACAAGCCGCTGCCGGTCTACCTGCAGGGCCGATGCTGTTCGACGACGACGAAACCCCGCGCCCTTCGAACCCGCAACCCGCACCGGCGGGCGCGATGCAGGTGAATGTCAACGTGGCCGGCGGCAGCGCCGAGCCGGCCAGCGCACGCGCCGAGTCATCGGGCGATGAACTCAAGCACAAGGTGCTGATCCAGGTGGCGCAGGCGCTGCACCAGGCCATGGTGCATGAGTATTGCGAACGCTTCCACCTGTTTGCCGCGCGCCAGGCCAAAGAGGTGTCGCGTTCGAAAGCCTACGACCTGGCGGAGCTGGCGGCGCGGTTTCAGATCGAGCTGACCGAGGCGCCGCACGCCTCGCGGCTGCAGGAATTCTGGCGCCAGGCCGGGGTGCTGCGGCGTGGCCTGCTGTTCGACGGGACGACCTCGCGCCAGGAACATCAGGGCCTGGCCGAGCTGGTGGCGCTGGTCGGCGTGAGCCACGTGCACCAACGCATTTCGGGCAAGCTCAGCGAAAAGGAGGCCCAGCTCAGCGGCGCGAGCCGGCACACCGAGTCCACCCAGACCCCGGACACGAAATGGGCCGAGCTGGCCAAGCCGCTGAGCGCGGTGGTGGCCGGCGCCGCGGTGGCCACGGCCGGCGCCAGCCAGGGCGATGCGGCCACGTCGCTGTTGTGGGGCGCGTTGGCGTCGCTCGGCTCGCTGTTCGTGTTCCGGCTGTCGACGGTGACCAAGACCCAGCGCGAGCGGCGGGTGGACCGCACCTTCGTGCCCGACCTCAGCATCAAGACCCTGCACCGCGTCATGCCCGAGCTGTTCGACCGCCTGTTCGCGGCCGGTCTGGCGCCGGTCTTCATCGTCGACGAACTCGACAAGGTGGACAACCTGGACGACCGCATCTATCCATTGATCCACGGCCTGAAGAAACTCTTTGCCGAACGCTCGCTCACCTGTTTGCTGGTCGACCGCGGCTTCTTCGAACGCCTGCACCTGCGCGAAGAAAAAGAGAAGCAGCCAGGCCCGCGGCCGGCACTGCCATGAGCGGCGGTACGCCCGACAAGGCCGGGCCAGACCCGGCGCCCGACACAACGCCGGTCATCCGGCAGGCCACCTATGGCCGCAACTTCTCGTATTTCTCGCACCGCATCTTCGTGACTTATTTCCCCGAAGAGCTGCACGACTATCTGGGCCTGCTGTTCACGCTCAAGCCCGAGGCGGCCGACAGCACCGCCGTGACAACCCAGCAGAACGACACCGACGAAATCGAGATCGAGCTGGTGCGCTGGGTGCTGCTGCACCGCTCGCAGCTCAACCCGCTGGCGCTGAACCGGCTCATCGAAGCCTGGCGCGGGCCGAACCAGGAACTGCGGATTCCGGTGGCGGGCGGCGTGCGGTCCGACCACGAATGCCGGGTCGACATCACCATCCAGTTCGCGCTGGAGCTGGAGCTGGCCGCGGCCCGCGAACATTGGCTGCTGCAGACCCGTCCCCGGTTGCAGATGGCGCTGCTGGATGCGGCCTATTTCGTCACGCGGCAGTGGATGGAATTCAACCGACCGGAACGCGAAGGCCAGCCTGCCGACTTCGGCGAGCCGGGCCGGGACGACGACCACCCGGTGCTCGACCTGTCCTCGCAGGACGTATTTCGCGGCTACCTGGTGCACCGCATGAACCTGCTCGAAGACAAGGACCAGAAGCAGGGCCCACCGGCCGGCACGGGGTCAACGGACGGTGACAAGCACGATGTGCCGGCGGAACCATCGCCCCTGAACGAGCCCGAGTTCAAGTGGCTGTTCAGCATCGTGCTGGGCATCGCCAACACGCTCAGCACCGCCACCAGCAAGGACGAAGTCAAGCGCCGCTGGCTGCAGGTCGAGAAATCGCGACGGTCGAGCCTGCCGCCGGCGACCGCCTTGTACGACGCCCTGCTCACCGAAGACAACAAGACCGTGCTGATCGAAAGCGAAGACGGCAGCCTGCGCTACCGCTGGCGCCCGCCTCCGGACCGCGGCCTGGCTTCGAGCGACCCGCGCGAGATCGCCGGCCTCACCAGGAACGCGCGCAGGCGCATCGCTTTCGTCGCCGACACCTTGCGCCGCGCCATGACGTCGGCCGATGGCACACCGCCCGCAGTTCACCCGTTGCGGACTTTGGCGGACCGCTACCACGTGCTGCCGACCACGCCCGCCTGGGAACGCGTGGAGACCGCGCTGAGCGACCTGCGCGCGGCGCAGGAACAAGGCCTGGGCAATCCCCAGGCGCTGGCGTCGGACGACGACGTGGTGCGCCAATACGATGCCTTGCTGTCGTCGGAGCGCGCGGCCAGCGTCGTGGTGCACATGCTGGTCATGGGCGCGGCGCTGGCCGGCATGGTGCCGCGCGGGACGGGTGGCCCGGCAACACCCCGGGACCGCCCCGACGGCGCGGCCTGGGAGCTGGCCTTGCAAGCCATCGGCGATGCGCTGCTGCTGGACAGCAGCACGCTCGCGGTGACCGAACGGAGCCTGTTGCAGGCCTATGCCGACCTGGGGAAATTGTTGCCGCTGCCGCCGTATCCGCGCACCGCCGGCGGCACCGGCGTCTGGCCATCCCGGCCGCAACTCGAAGCCGCACTGGCCGCCGCATTCGCTGCCGGCCAGCAGAGCCAACACGACCTGGCCAGCGAGGCAACGCTCGCCGACGCGGGCTGGCGCGCCCTGCAGACCCGGCTCTCGGCCGTGGCGCAGGACGCTGCCGCGGCGCCACTGGCCCAGGCGGTCGAGATGGTCTGCCTCGTGCGCGCCATCGGGCCGGGTGCCAGCCTGCCGCAGCGGCTCGACAGGACGGGCTACCGCTTCTGGACGAAACTGCTGATCACG
>JAQGMQ010000053.1 GCA_028292305.1 Rhodoferax sp. | reverse complement strand
ACCATCGCGCGCAATCATGGCGCTGGACGCGCTTGGGCCCCAGGTGCCGGCGGCGTAAAGACGTGGCCCTTCGGCATCGCTTTTCCAGGCGTCGAGCACCGGCTCGACCCAGCGCCAGGCTTCTTCCTGCTCGTCGCTGCGCACGAACAGGTTCAGCCGGCCGTCCAGCACGTCGAGCAGCAGGCGTTCATACGCGCCCACGCGTTCCGAGCCAAAGCGTTTGTCGAAGTCGAGGTCGAGCTGCACCGGCGCCAGCGACTGCAGCGCGCTGCGGCTGTTCTGGCGGTTGCCCTGGCCTTCGGCGAGCAGGTGCAGCTCCAGGCCGTCCTTGGGTTGCAGGTTGATGACCAGCTGGTTGGCCGCACCCATGGGCGCGTTGAAGATGGCATGCGGCGTGGGGCGGAAGTTGACCACGATGTGCGCGTCGCGGCCGGCCAGGCGTTTGCCGGTGCGGATGTAGAAGGGCACACCGGCCCAGCGCCAGTTGGCGATTTCGGTGCGCAGCGCGACGAAGGTTTCGGTGCGGCTGTCGGGGTTCACGCCGGTCTCTTCGCGGTAGCCGGGCACATGCACGCCGCCGGCCGTGCCCGGGCCGTATTGGCCGCGGATCACGTGCTGCGACAGCGTCTCCGGCGTCCACGGTTTCAGCGAGCGCAGGACCTTGAGTTTTTCATCGCGGATGGCGTCGGCATGGGCATTGATGGGCGGCTCCATGCCGATGGCGCAGAGCAGCTGCAGCGCGTGGTTTTGCACCATGTCGCGCAGCGCGCCGGTGTTTTCATAGAACGCGCCACGTTTTTCCACGCCCAGGTCTTCGGCCATGGTGATCTGGATGTTGGCGATGTTTTCGCGGCGCCACAGCGGCTCGAACAAGGCATTGCCGAAGCGCAGCGCGAACAGGTTCTGCACCGAGGGCTTGCCCAGGTAGTGGTCGATGCGGAAGACCTGCTTCTCGCTGAAGACTTCGCGCACCGCGTGGTTGATGGCGCGGTTCGAAGCCAGGTCGTGGCCCAGCGGCTTTTCCAGCACGATGCGGGTGTTGGGCTTGTTGAGGCCGGCCGCGCCGAGCTGCTCGCACACGGTGGTGAACAGGCCGGGCGCGGTGGCCACGTACATCACCACGGTGTCGGCCTGGCGCTCCTGCAGCAGCGCATCGAGGCGCTTGAAGTCATCGGGTTTCGACACGTCGACGCGCACGAAATAGAGCAGCGCGGCGAAGCGGGCAAACTCTTCGTCGTTGGGCCGTTTGGCGCCTTCGACGCTGGTGAAGCGCGACTGGATCAGCGTGCGGTACTGGTCGTGGCTCAGGTCGTCGCGGGCCACGCCGATGATGCGGCCGCCCTCCGGCAGGGTGCCGTGGCGAAAGGCCTGGAACAACGCGGGCATCAGCTTGCGCCAGGCCAGATCGCCCGTGCCGCCAAAAAGTACAAGATCGAAACTCATGGGTATTTGGATGAAGTCAGGCCGTCACTGTAACTTAATTCCATGCCTTTTGGCGCATGAACCCATGCTGCATAGGCTGCGCGCGATGGTGGTTTTTCCTAATGGCGATATGAGGGTGTCGCGGATAAGCTGCGCCCGTAATCAAGTTACCTGGAGTTCAGTAGAGTGAAAAAACAAATTCTCGCCGCAACGCTGTTCGCGGTTTCGATGGCTGCTTCGGCGCAGGGCCAGGTCAACATCATCTGCTCGGTGCAGGCCGAGTGGTGCAACATGATCTCCACGGTGTACGCCCGCACCACCGGTACCAAGGTCAACATGGCGCTCAAGGGTTCGGGCGAAGCCCTGGCCCAGCTGATCGCCGAAAAAGACAATCCCAAGACCGATGTGTGGTTCGGCGGCACCGGCGACCCGCATCTGCAGGCCGCCGAGTCGGGCCTCACCATCGAATACAAATCGCCCACGCTGGCGCAGCTCTACCCGTGGGCGCAGCAGCAGGCCGAGCAGTCGGGCTTCAAGACGGTCGGCATCTATTCGGGCCCGCTCGGCTTCGGCTACAACACCGAGCTGCTGAAGAAGAAAAAACTCGCACCGCCCAAGAGCTGGGCCGACCTGCTCAAGCCCGAGTGGAAGGGCGACATCCAGGTGGCCAACCCCGCTTCCAGCGGCACGGCCTACACCATGATCGCCACGCTGGTGCAACTGATGGGTGAAGACAAGGCCTTCGAGTATTTGAAGGGCCTGCACAGGAACGTGAGCCAGTACACGCGCTCGGGCACCGGCCCGATCAAGGCCGTGGCGCGGGGCGAGACCGCGGTGTCGATCAGCTTCGTGCACGACGCACCGCAAGAACGCATGCAGGGGTTCCCGGTGGAAACCGTGACGCCGGCCGAAGGCACGGGCTCCGAAATCGGCTCGATGAGCCTCATCAAGGGCGCCCGCAACCTGGACGCCGCCAAGAAGTTCTACGAGTGGGCGTTGACGCCGCAGGCCCAGACCTTCGGCGCCGCGGCCAAGCAGTTCCAGTTGCCGTCGAACAAGTCAACGCCGGTGGACGCCAACGTGCCCGACTTCAAGAAGATCAAGATGATCAACTACGACTACGCCAAATACGGCGCCAGCGCGGAACGCCGCAGGTTGATCGCGCGCTGGGAAAAAGAAGTCAACTCGCTGCCGCGTTAAAGGGTTCGCCTGCTCCTCTTGCTCCTTCACCCTCCGGGGGAAGGTCGGGATGGGGGCAGGGCGCTTCAGTCGGGCACGCAGTTGACGTTGGCCATGCCCCAGCCCCCACCCCAGCCCTCCCCCGGAAGGGAGGGAGCTAACAGCCAAGGCCAACTTCCGGGTTCACAAGTCGGCAATTGTTGAGTTGCAGCGGCCTCATTTCGGAGAGCCGAGGGGATCAATAGAAAATGAAAAAAAACGCCAACTCCGCGGTCCTGGTCTGGATCGCCATCGGGCTGCTGGCCTATCTCGTCCTGCCTTGGTATGCGGTGCAGGACACGTCGTGGTACCTGGTGCTGCCGCAGGTGTTCGGCGGCGGCGAGGCCACCAACGGCCTGCTGCAGGCTGTGACGCAACACCGGCCATGGCTGCTGTTCGGCATCGCCGGGCTGGCGCTCGCGGCCGTGGGCGCGTTCACCCCACCGGGCAAAACGCAGGGCAGCTGGCTCATCGCCGGCGGCACGCTGGGTGCGCTCGGTGTGGCTGGCGCCGGCTTCCTCATCGGCGCCAAGGGCTGGTCGGCCCAGGCGCTGAACGACACCTTCGGCGAACTCGCCAGCAACCAGTTCGGCATGGGAATCGGCGCCTTCCTGGCGCTGCTGTCGTTGGTGATGCTGGCTGCGTTCGGCCTGGCGCGGCGCGGCTATTTCAAGGGCGATCTGTTCGTGTCGGCCAGCGTGGTGGGCTGCGGCATCTTGATGCTGTTGTTCATCGCCTATCCGGTCACCAAGGCCCTGTACGGCGCGGTGCTGAACGAAGAAGGTCGCTGGTCGCTGGCCGCCCTGTACGAGCGCATCGGCAACGAACGCGTCTGGGGCCTGAACTGCCTGGCCGGTGGCGTGCGCTGCGGCGTGGCCTGGAACACGCTGGCCCTGGCCCTGCTCACGGCCACCGGCTCGGTGGTGCTCGGCACCATGATGGCGTTGATGGCCGAGCGCGGTTCGGCGCGGCTGCAGGGCCCGCTCAAGGTGCTGGCGCTGCTGCCCATCATCACGCCGCCGTTCGTGGTTGGCCTGGGCCTGATTTTGCTGTTCGGCCGCGCGGGCGTGGTCAACCAGTTCCTCGAATACGCATTCGGCATCGAGCCCACGCGTTGGTTCTACGGCATGTTGGGGATCTGGATCGCGCAGATGTTCGCCTTCACGCCCATCGCCTTCATGATCATGCGCGGCGTGGTGCAGGGCGTGGCGCCGAGCCTGGAAGAAGCCGCGCAAACCCTGCGCGCGAGCCGCGCCAACACCTTCTGGTCGATCACGCTGCCGCTGTTGAAGCCGGGCCTGGCCAACGCCTTCCTGGTCGGCTTCATCGAGAGCATCGCCGACTTCGGCAACCCGGTGGTGGTGGGCGGGCAGTTCTCGGTGCTGTCGACCGAGATTTTCTTTGCCATCGTCGGCGCGCAATACGACCAGGGCCGGGCCGCGTCGCTGGCCTGGATCCTCACCTTCTTCGCGCTGGTGGTGTTCGCCATCCAGCGCGGCCTCTTGGGCAAGCAGAACTTCACCACCGTCGGCGGCAAGGGCGACGGCGGCATCGCGATGGCGCTCCCGGCGGGCGTGCGGCGGCTGGTCTACAGCGTGGCGCTGCCGTGGATCGCGTTCACGCTGGTGGTTTACCTGTTCGCCTTCGCCGGCGGCTTCGTCCAGACCTGGGGCCGCGACTACACGCTGACACTGAACCACTTCCGCACCGCGTTTTCGCTGGAGTGGGGCCCGTTCGGCATGGTCTGGTCCGGCACCGCGTGGAACTCGTTCTTCACGACCATCAAGCTGGCGGCGCTGTCCGCGCCGATGACGGCGGCCGTCGGTTTGTTGATCGCCTGGCTGCTGGCCCGCACCGAGTTCAAGGGCCAGGGACTGTTCGAGTTTTCCGCCCTGCTGGCCTTCGCGATCCCCGGCACGGTGCTGGGCGTGAGCTACATCCTGGCGTTCAACGTGCCGCCGTTCGAGTTGACGGGCACGGGGTTGATCATCGTGTTGTGCTTCGTATTCCGCAACTTGCCCGTCGGAGTACGAGCCGGCACCGCGGCGATGCAGCAGCTCGACAAGTCGCTCGACGAAGCGTCGATCATGTTGCGCGCATCGACGGC
>JAQGMQ010000009.1 GCA_028292305.1 Rhodoferax sp. | reverse complement strand
ATCACCATCTTCGACGAGATCCTGGCCGGCCGCGCCGATGTGTTCGTCACCGAAGCAGCGGAAGCGCTGACCCAGCAGAAGCTCAAGCCCGGCCTGTGCGCCGTCAATCCCGACAAGCCGCTTCAATACGGCGAGATGGGCTGGATGCTGCCGCGCGACGATGTGGCCTTCAAGGCCTATGTCGACCAGTGGCTGCACCTGGCGCAGGCCGGCGGGGAGTTTCAGCGGGTGATGGACCGCTGGTTGAAGTAGGGCGCCGCGTTCCCCACCCTCCGCTATTGCTAACGGCACTTACTTACGCCGCAGCACGGTGATGTCACAGGGCGACACGAGTCGCTGCGCATCGCCTGTATGACTCCCTCTCCCGCGAGCAGGAGAGGGGACAAGACAAAAAGCCGAGCGCAGCGATGGCCCGTTTGTTCCCCGGTCCCCACCCCGTCCTGGCTGGGCCTGCGATGGTGGGTGTCGGCGGGATCAGGGCTGGCGTTGTTTGAGCCGCAGGCGAGTTTAGCCAGACCCCCGCCGACACCCGCCAGCGCAGGTTTGCCCGCAAGGGCCCCAGACTGCGGGGCGCTTTCTTTTCGTGAGGTTTCTGTGCGCACAAGAAATGTCACTCGCCCGCCGGTGCGACTACGGGCCGACAGCATCAACAACCGTTGACAAATCAATCAGCCATCACAACCGAACCGGACCCTTCCACAGGTTCTGAACAGGGGAGGGGAGCCCGTCCGCTGATGTAATTGCCATCCCCGCTATTGCGGCTTGGGCTTCAGCAGAGACCACGCCATCGCCGCCATCAAGGCCAGCGCGACGGCCAGCACACCCCACAGCCAGAACTTCTGCAGTGGGTTGGCTTGAGGCTGGGTCTCCACCACCGGTCGCGGTGCATTGGCGCCCGGCGCAGGCCACTCGACCTTGGCGGTGTGGGCGGGCACGGCGTCGCCGGTCTTGCGGGTGGGCATCAGCGCGGCCATCGACAGGGCCGCGGTGGGCTCGGCCCCCGCCCATGCGATCCGATACGGTGCCGGCCCGCGCGCCAGGAAAACAAGGGCGGGCTCACGCGCCCCGACGCGCAACTCCGGCGCCTGTGGCCCCAGGCTGGCCATGCCGCCGGTCGGCTGCAGTCGCAGCTTCAAGTACAGATGGCCCGGCAGCACCGATGCGGGCGAGCGCACTTCGCCCTGCGGCAGTTGCAGCCAGTAAAGCGTGGTGTCCATGACCCTGGCCCAGTGCGGCTCGGACGTGGAGGAGGCCGAGCCATCGGGCGCGGTCTTCCTGCGCAATGCCTTGAACACCCGGCGCAGGCCATGCCGATGCCCGGCCCGCTCGGCGTCGGTTTGTTCCGTGAGGTCGGGTTGGCCCAGCACCTGCACCTGCGCGAGCGTATTGCCACTCGTCAGTTGCCAGGCAATGCGCTCCAAGGGAAAGTGCCGTGGCACCGGGTAGTCGCAATACTGCGCCGTGCACGACACCGGCTTCAGCGGCGCGCTCCATTGCATCGGCGGCAACGCGACTTGGCCTGGCACGCTGGTCACGCTGGCGTCGCGCAGCGGTGGCATCGGGCTGCCCGCCAGGGGACGCAGGCGAAGATAGGCGGCATGGAGGCCGTCAAGCTGGAACCGGCTGCTGTCCAGGCGCAGGCCCTGGTGTTCCAGCAAGATGAGCTGCGCGGCGGCTTGCACCGGTCGCCATTGCTGCAGGTCGGTGCTGGCGTCGACGCTGAAGGCATACACACCACTCGCGTCCTTGGCCAGCGACAAAGCCAGTTCCTGCAGGGCGCCCGGCACGCCGCGTGTGTCCAGAATCCAGTCGCCGTCCTGGCCGGCCCACGCCACCGATGGCGCCGATGCCACCGGCGCAGGCCTGGCGGGTTTGGGCGTCTTGAAGAAGGGCACCGACTGCTGCTTCGGGGTGCCGACTTCGGCCCAGGGCGCCGCCCACGCGAAAGGCATGGGCTCGCCGCGTGCGTTCAGGACCTGCACGTCGCTCAGGTCGGCGTGGAGGGTCAGCGCCTGTACCTGCTGTGGCACCGGCAGCCCGTAATACGCGCTGTGGCCCTGCAGGCTGATAGGCGCCTCACCCGCTCGGGCGGGCAGTGGCGCGACGACAGCCAGGGCCATGACCGTTGTGAACAATGACTTTGGCATGCCGTGGCGAGTCAGCAGCCGTTGACAAAAATCGCCGGGTAAAAGTCTAGAGCGCATGGGCCACCTCCGCATCTTTGGGATCAGCCGGTTTTCTGCTGGGTGGCACCGGCGCGAAATAGCCCACCACCAGCAGCAGCACGCCCACCACGATGAACGACACGATGCGGTACAGGCCGCCCCGATCGGCCAGCTCCACGAAGAACAGCTTCAGCACCACCACGCCGAGCAGGCCCGCACCCGCGGCCCACACCGTGCGCAGCGCGCGCTGGTGCCCCAGCAACATCGCCGCCATGCCAACCAGCGTCCAGGCCACGGACAGGGCCGCCTGGGTCAGCGTCGAGGCAAACAGGGCATCGACGCGCCAGGCCACGCCGGCCCAGTGGTGGCACACCCGCAAGACCATGCCGGTGTAGACCACGAACGCGGTGGCGGCCAGGCCGGCCAACACCAGCCGTTCGGGCAGGCGTTGCCGCGTCGATGCGGGCAGCGCGCGGCGCCACAGCAGCAGTGCCAGCACCACCAGCCCTTGCCCCAGCTCCAGCGGATTCAGCAGCGGCAGGTAGGGCAAGGGCGACGCATCGCCCGACTGCGTGTTGCCGGCCCAGACCCACACCGCCAGATAGGCCGCCACCGGCGCGCAGGCCAGGCTCCGGTAGGCCCAAGCGCGCGCTTCCAGTGGCCAAAGTTTGACCAGCCGCGCGCTCGACACGGTGAGCAGGGCCAGCGTGGGCGCCAGTGCCCAGCCCAGCGTTGCCCAGGTGGATTGGGCCTGGCCCAGCCCGCCGAGCTGACCCATGAGGCTTAGGGTTTCGCGTGTGGCGACCACCAGCAACAGCCAGAAGCCGCCCACGTGCAGCGCCGTCACCAGCCTGGAGGGCAGCCAGCATTCCTGCAGTCGCAGCAGCAGGACATGCCACATGGCGGCCAGTGGCCACACCAGCCAGCCCAGATGCGCATGCGGTGCCACGCCGTAGACGGCCGCTTGCGCATAGGCGATGCAGGCCAGCGCGGGCAAGGTGGCCACGGTGGTGTGGCCCAGCTTGCGCCAGTGCAGCCAACGCGCAATGGCGGCCATGAGCGCCGAGCTGCACAACACCCATCCCATGGCCAGTGCCGGCACCAGTGCAGGCCAGTCGGTGGTGATCCGCGTGGCGACGCGCATGCCGTCGGGTGGCAACACGTACAGCCACCACAACAGCAGCCAACCCACCACGGCCCATTGCACGGGCGGCTTGAGCAGCCAGCGCAGCCGGGCCACGCGGGTTTCGTTCTGCAACCACAGGCCGGTGACCAGCGCGACCAGCACCAGCGCCAGGGGTGTCCACAGCGTGAAGCCGGAGCGGTCCAGACGCCACACATCGTCAGAGAAAAGGCGGAACGTGGCAGCCGATGCGAGCTGCATCGCCAGGCCGGCCAACGTCAGCGGCGCATGGCCCAGGCGCAAGCCCAGCCAGATGAGCGCCA
>JAQGMQ010000003.1 GCA_028292305.1 Rhodoferax sp. | reverse complement strand
CAGTTCGAAACCGCGGTCGACTTGCTGCGCAAGCGCCATGCGGCCGGCAAACCCGTGGGCCTGGCGCTGCCCGAGGGCTTGCCGGCACGCTTCAAGTCACTGGTTGCCGACATCCTGAAGAGCCTGTTGCGCGACGACCTGCCGAAGATCCTCGACCCCGAGGTCAAGCCGCGCAAGCTGTTCCTGCAGTCGATGGGTTTCATGGGCCGCTACCACTGGACCGACGACGAAGTCGAAGACATCAGCAACTTCGACCGCGCCGTGTCCGACCAATGGGTCAAGCTGACGCAGCGCCACACCGACGACAGTTCGCTGATCACGTTGTTTCTGTGCATTACCGCCGGCGTGGCACGCAAGACCATCCTCAGCGAAACCGCCGCGGCCTCGCTGGTGCGCAAGCTGCGCAAAAGCGGGCTGCATCCGCAACTGGCCAGCGACTTCATCCGCGACTACGCGCCGCATGAAAACCACGCCGACTACCAGCGCCTGTGGGCCAACTTCATCGAAGAAACCCAGCGCGACCTGCTCGACGAACGCGACACCAAACTCGTCGAAGCCATGAACGCACTGAAGCTGCATTGCAACGTGGTGCAGAACGAAAAGAAGGCGGCCAAGCCCAAGGCGGCGGCTGAAACCAGGACGAGCAAGGCAACCAAGGCAGGAAGCTCCGCATGAAATACAAGATGGCCGAAAAGTCGCTGTTCGCGATTCTGCTGCGCTCGCCCTGGTGGGTCAGCTTCTTCATCGCCGCGGTGATCGTGCTGGCCGTGCGCACCGGGTTCCCGCCCGAATATTTCTTCTTCGGCGCCATGAGCTGTTTCCCGTTCGTGGTGATCGGCTGCATCACCGCCTGGCGCCAGCTCCGGGCACCCAGCCCGGCCCGCGTGGCCGCCACACTCGAAGCCGTATCGGCGATGTCGTGGCGCGACTTCGCGGCCGCCGTCGAAGCAGGCTACAGCCGCGACGGCTACACCGTGAGCCGCCTGCCCGGCCCGGCCGCCGACTTCGCCATGCTCAAGGCCGGCCGCACCACGCTGGTCAGCTGCAAACGCTGGAAGGCCGCCAGCATGGGCATCGAAGCGCTGCGCGAGCTCGACGCCGCACAACGCGAGCGCGACGCCAGCGTCAGCCAGATCATCACGCTGGGCGACGCCTCGGACGCGGCCCGCCGCTTTGCGACCGAACGCGGCATCAAGATCATGCAGGCCGACGCACTGGCGCAATGGCTGCAAGGCATCTCGCTGCCGCCGCAGGGCGCGCCCGCCGCCAAGCCCGCCCGCCGTTGATGCCAGGCTTGCGGCGCCGCGCGGGCTGCTTTCCCTCGAGCCCGGCCAGCGCCAACCGATGAAGCGCCTGTTGCGCTGGAGCCTGGCTGTGCTGGGCGTGTGCGCGTTGCTGCTGCTGGCACTTGTGGTGCTGGCCGGCCTCGCCATCGACAGCCAGGCTGAAGCCGAAGCGCCGGCATGGCCGGCCGACATCACCCCTGCGCATATCGAGCGCGCGGTGCGGCTGTTCATCCTGCACGACCCGCGCCACCTGAAGCCGGGCGCGGAAGACACGCTGCGTGTCCAGGCGGCCGATGCCGATCTGGCCATCAATTATTTTGCGCAGCGCGCGGCCCACACCCGTACCCGTCTCACGCTGGAGGCGGGCACGGCGCGCCTGCAGACCAGCACGCGGCTGCCGCGCACGCCGCTGGGCGACCACCTCGGCATCGACCTGCGGCTGGCGCAGGGCGACGGCCTGCCCCGCGTGGCGCAGATGCGCGTCGGCCGGCTGGACGTGCCGCCGCTGCTGGCCAATGGCCTGTTCGATCTGGGCATCGCGCAGTTGCGGGCCACATCACCCGCCGCGGCGCGCGGGGTGGACAGCCTGCGCCAGATCGACTTCGCGACCGCTGCCAACGGCGGGGTCGGCATCCGTTATGTCTGGCCGGGCAAGCTGGCGGGTGCCGGCGGCTTCAGCCCGTGGTCGGCGACGGAGCAGGCTCGCATCGACGCCTACACCCGCGTGCTTGGCGACGCCGCCGCGTCCGATGCCGAGGCCGGGCCACTGCCGCTCGCCCGGCTGATGCAGGCGCTGCTGCAGGCGGCCGCGGTGCGCAGCGATGCCGGGGGCGCCACGGCTGTGGCCGAAAACCGGGCGGCGCTGCTGGCATTGGCGCAGTTCGTCAACGCCGAAGCGCTGAGCAGCCTGGTGACGGCTCTGGTGCCGGCGGGCACGCCGCGCCCCATCACGCTCAATGGCCGCACCGACACGGCCCAGCATTTCACTGTCTCCGCGGCGCTCACCGCGGTGGCCGGGGCCGAGATGTCGGATGCGGTCGGCCTGTACAAGGAACTGAGCGACGCGCAGGGCGGCAGCGGCTTCTCGTTCAACGACCTGGCCGCCGACCGCGCCGGCACCCGCTTTGCCGCGCGGGCCACGGCCGGCGAATCCGGCGCGCGGCGCCAGCAGCGGGCGTTCATGGCACCGACCCCGGCCTCCGATCCCGGCATGGTGTTGCTGCCTTCCGTCGACGACCTGCCGGAAGACATGCAGCTTGCGGTCTTCATCCGGCGCTTCGGCGGCGTCGACAGCCCGCCCGCGCTGCGCGTGCGCGCCGACATCGAGCGCCGCATCGGCAGCTTGCCGCTTTACCGTTGAGCCACGGTTGATCGATGAGGCGGGCATGAAGCGGCGCGTTGTGGCGAGAACCCCGCACATCCCCGCGCAAAGCCCCAAACGCATCCTGGCATGCAACATCAGTTGTATCAAACTGCATGCGAGCCACTATCATCCGAAGTGATGACCGAGCCCACCCTGCAATCCCGCACGCCAGCCGAGACGACGTCGGCTGGCATCCACGAAAAGGCCGGTGCGTCGCCGCTTTTCGCCGTGCCAGGCGCGGTGTTCGGCGGCTATGAAGTGGTGGAGCATGTCTACCTCGGCCGGCGTTCGGTGGTGCTGCGCTGCCTGAAGGCCGGCGTGCCGATGGTGGTCAAGCTGCTGCGGCTGGCCAAGCTCGGCCCGGGCGACGTGGCGCGGTTCCGGCGCGAATTCGAACTCTCGCGCCGCGTGGTGCATCCCAACGTGGTGCGGGCCGAAACCCTGGAAAGCCATGCCGGCGTGTTGTTCCTGGCCATGGCCGACGACGCCGCCGTGTCGGTGCGCGACATGCTGCGCCACGGGCCCTTGCCGGTGGCCGATGCGCTGCGCATCACCATCGCCATCGTCAACGCGCTGGAAGCCATCCACCTGCGCAACATCATCCACAAGGACATCGCGCCGGGCAACATCATCGCCAACCTGGCCGCCGGCACGGTGCGGCTGATCGACTTCGGCATCTCGGCCGACGTGTCGGTCGAACGCCCGCAGGCCGCGAGCCTGCCAGAGCTCGAAGGCACGCTGGCCTACATGGCGCCCGAGCAGACCGGCCGCATGAACCGCGACCTGGACTACCGCGCCGACTTCTATGCGCTGGGCGCCACGCTGTACGAGTTGCTGGCCGGCACGCCGCCGTTCGGCTACACCCGCGACCCGGTCGAAGCCGTGCACGCCCACCTGGCGCTCACACCGCCGGCCCTGCGTGACCTGTGCCCCGAGGCCCCGCCCGCGCTGGCCGCCCTGCTGACGCGCCTGCTGGCCAAGGAGCCGGAGGCCCGCTACCAGAACCACCACGTGCTGCGCCGCGACCTGCAGCACATCCTGCAGCACCTGCGCGACGCCCCCGCGCTGGAGGCGCTGCGCCTGGGCCAGGGCGACCTGTCGGAACGCTTCCAGGTGTCGGGCCGGCTGTATGGCCGTGCCGAAGAAGTTCGCCGGATGATGGCCGCCTTCGAAGCCGCCGCCACCGGCGTGGCCCGGGTGGTCACCATTGCCGGCGCCTCGGGCATCGGCAAGACGACCCTGGTGCATGAGGTGCACCGCAGCCTGCTTGGCCACCGCGGCCATCTGGTGCAGGGCAAGTTCGACCAGTTCGGCCAGCACACGCCGGGCGCGGCGTTCCTGCAGGCCCTGGAGCAGCGGGTGCGCCGCGTGCTGGCGCTGCCGCCGGCCGAACAGGCGCTGTGGCGCGCCTCGCTGCGCCAGCATCTCGGCCCGAACACCGCCGTTGCCCAGGCCGCCCTGCCCTCGTTGAATGTGTTGCTGGGCGACGTGCCCGCGCCGGCCGACACGCTCGGGCCGACCGAAGCCGAAAACCGCTTTCTGCGCAGCGTGCAACTGTGCTTCGCGGCGCTGGCCAGCCTGGCCGCGCCGATGGTGGTGTTCATCGACGACCTGCAGTGGGCCGACCGCATCTCACGCCGCCTGCTGCGCGAACTCGCGCTGGACGAAGGGCTGCGCCACATCCTGCTGATCGGCGCCTACCGCGCCAACGAGGTGCCGCCCGACCACCCGCTGACGCAGGACCTGGCGGCGCTGGCCGCGTCCAGCGGCAGCGGCGCGCGCCACACCGCGCTCGACGTCGGCCCGCTGCGGGTGCACGACGTCGCCGAGCTGCTGGCCGACAGCCTGCAGCAGCCATTCGAAGAGGTCGAAGAACTGGCGCGGCTGTGCCACGGCAAGACCAGCGGCAACCCGTTCTTTCTGGGACGCTTCCTGGAAGACCTGCACCGGCGCCGGCTGATCTGGATGGACCGCAGCGTGCCGCGCTGGCGCTGGTCGCAAGAACACCTGCACGCCGAACGCGTGGCCGACAACGTGGTCGAACTCATGCTCGACCAATTGCGCCGCCTGCCCGCCGCCACCGGCTCGCTGCTCACCACGGCCGCGTTCCTGGGCAGCCGCTTCATGCTGACGCACCTGGCCGTCGCCTGCGAGATGACGGAGAGCGCCGTGGTGCGTGCGCTCGGGCCCGCGCTCGAAGCCGGCCTGCTGGTGCCGCAGGACGCCAGCTACAAATGGATCGGGGTGCTGGAAGCCGCCGAAAGCCGCGGCCTGGCGGTCGAATTCGCCTTCGTGCACGACCGCGTGCAAGAAGCCGCCTACCTGCTGGCCGCGCCACAGGAGCGGCCGGCGCTGCACCTGCACATCGGCCGCCTGCTGCGCGATGGCGCGGCCGGCAGGAGCCCTGCCACACACGCACACGCCCACACGCAGCCACAACGCGGCACCTACACCCAGCCGGCCGATGCGTTCGCGCAGGTGGCCGACGCCACGCCTGACTTCGCCGTGGTCAACCACCTGAACCAGGGCAGCGCACTGATGCACAGCGAGGCCGAACGCGCGCAGCTGGCGGGCTTCAACGTGGCGGCCAGCCACCAGGCGCGCGATGCCGCTTCGTTCGACCTGGCCGCCGACTACGCCAGCCACGCGATCGCGCTGTACGGCCCGGGCTGCTGGCAGACCGCGCCCTCGGCCGCGCTCGATCTGCATGTGCACGCCGCGCGCATGGCCGCCCTCAAAGGCGACACGGCGGCGATGGACGCGCTCATCACATCCGCGCTGGCGCAGGTGGGCGACGCCCCGGCGCAGGCGCGCCTGCTCGATGTGCGCATCGAATCGTTCTACGCCTCCGGCCATCTGGACCAGACCCTCGAGCTCGGCCTGGCCGTGTTGCGCCTGCTGGGCACCGAGCCGCCCTGTGCCGCTACACCGGCCGAGACCGCGGCACTGGTGGCCGCCCTGAAGGAGGAGATCGGCGCGATCGGTTTCGACGTGCTGGCCAAGCAGCCGGCCATGACCGACCAGCTCTGCCTGCAGCAGCTCAACGTCATCGCCAAGATGACCGCCGCCGCGTACATCGCGCGCCCGGCGCTGCTGCCGCTGCTGACCGTGCTGCAGGTGCGGCTGATGGTGGCGCGCGGCCATGCGCCGGCGGCGCTTTCGGCATATTCGGTCATGGGCCTGATGGTCGCCGAGTTCCTGGGCGACTACGTGTTCGGCTACCGCCTGGGGCGCATGTCGATGGAGCTGCTGGAACGCCACCACTGGCGCCATGTGCACGCGCATGCGGGCTTCTCGTTCAATGCCTTCCTGCGGCATTGGACCGAGGGCATTGCCAGCGGCCTGCCGGCCCTGATGCAGGTGCACCACGACGGCCTGGAAACCGGCAGCCTGCGCCATGCCGGGCTGTCGCTGTATGTGCATGACTACCACGCGTTCCTGAACGGCACGCCGCTGGCCGAACTCGACGCCGATCTCGACGTGCACGCCACCACGCTACGCCGCATCCGCCAGCCGGTGGCGCACGACTACCTGAGCGCGCTGCGCGGCACCGTGCGTGCGTTGCGCCAGCCGCGCCTGACGACCGCGCCGCTCGAGTCCGATGCGTTTTCGGCCAACACACTGGCGGCCACCTACGCCGCCCGCGCCGACCAGACCGGCGCGATGTTCCTGCACGCCTGGCGCTGCATGCTGCATACGTTGGCCGGTCAGGCCGATGCCGCGCTGGCGGCCGGCGAGGCTGCGGCGCAGCTGTTCCCCGCCGGGCGCGGCATGGTGATGGTGCCGTTCTGCATCTTCTTCACGGCCGTGGCGTCGATCGCGCAGGCCGGCACGCGCGGCGATGCCACATCGGCCGCGCCGCGTTGCCAGGCGGCCCTGGGTCGGCTCGGCCTGTGGGCCGTGCACTGCCCCGACGTCGCCCCACTGCTGCACATGCTGCGGGCACGCATGCTCCAGGCCGGGTTCGCGCCGGTGCCTCACCCCGGTGACCAAGCCGAACGGGCCGCCACGCCGCTGGCCGCGTTGCAGCAGGCGCAACTGGCGGCCGAGCCTCTCGGCAATCTGCTGCTGCTGGGCCTGGTGCGCTGGTACCGCAGCGAGGTGCTGGCGCAGGACGGCAGCCAACCGATGAGCACCAGCACCGTGGCCGCCGCCACGGCCGAGCGTGACGAGGCGCGCGCGCTGTTCCTGCGCTGGGGTGGCCGCGCCGTGGTCGACGCGATGGACCGGCAGACGACGCCGCTCGAATTGCCGATCCAGATGTTCAGCAACGACACCGTGATCGCGGTGCCGGGCAGCGCACTCGATCTGTCGACGCTGATGAAAAGCGTGCAGGCCGTGACCGCCGAGATCGCGCTCGACGTGCTGCTGTCGCGCCTGGTCTACGTGCTGCGCGAAAACGCCGGCGCCACCCGCGCGGCCATCGTGCTCGGCGACGGTCGGCAGCGCGATGACGCCACCAGCGAATGGCTTTTGCAGGCCGACAGCGGCCTGGCCACCGGCCCGCGCGTGATGGAAGGCCTGCCGCTCGAAGAGGCCGACGCGCGCCTGCCCTGCGAGGTGCTGCGCACCGTGCTCAACACCGCCGCGCCGGTGCTGGTGGACGACGCGACCACCGACGCCATGTGGTGCCAGCTCGGCTATTTTGCCGATGGCGACGCCCGCTCGGTGCTGTGCATGCCGCTGGTGCGCCAGGGCCGGGTGGTGGGTGCGCTGTACCTCGAGAACGACGCCGTCGCCGGCGCGTTTTCACCCGAGCGCATCCTGTTCCTCGAGCTGCTGTCGGGCAACGTGGTGAACGCCATCGACAACGCGCGGCTCTATGCCGAAATGCGTGAACTGGCCGCCACGCTGGAGCAACGCGTGGCCGAGCGCACCCGCGAACTGCGCGACAGCGAATCCCGTACGCTGGCCATCCTGCACAACGCGCCGCTGCCCATGACCGTGACCCGCGAGTCCGACAACGTGCTGGTCTACGTGAACGACCTGGCCGCCCGACTGGCCGGCAGGTCGGTGAACGACCTGATCGGCAGCCAGCCGATGGGCTTCTACCGCGCGCCCGAAGACCGCGAACGCATGCTGGCCATCTACCACCGCGACGGCGTGCTGCGCGACCACCAGATGTGCATGCGCGGCAACGACGGCAGCGACGTCTGGCTGCTGATCTCGATGGTGCCCATCCTCTACGACGGCCAGCCCAGCGCACTCACCACGTTGATGAACATCACCCAGCGCAAGTCGATGGAAGACGCGCTGCGCCAGGCCGCCACCACCGACAGCCTGACGGGCATGGCCAGCCGCAGCCACTTCATGGAACGCGCCGAGTCCGAGCTGGCCCGCGCGCGCCGCCACACCCGGCCGCTGGCCATGGTGATGCTCGACGTCGACCACTTCAAGCAGATCAACGACCGCCACGGCCACGCCACCGGCGACGAGGTGCTGCGCCTGTTGACGCAGACCTGCCGGGCCATGGTGCGCCAGCAGGACATCGTCGGCCGGCTCGGCGGCGAAGAATTCGGCATCCTCATGCCCGAGACCGACCAGGCCAGCGCCGTGGCCCTGGCCGAGCGGCTGCGCCTGGCCCTGTCGGCGCTGCAGGTCACGGGGCCGAATGGCGGCGCGGACGACGGCATGGTGGGTGTCACGGCCAGCTTCGGCGTCAGCGCCTGGTCGCCCGGCGACACGCTGGACGGCCTGCTGGCGCGGGCCGATGCGGGGCTTTATCTGTCCAAACACGCAGGCCGCAACCGCGTGAGTTGCGCCGACGTGCTGCCCGTCTGAGCCCGCTTTGGGAGCGCCGCGGCTAGACGCCGCCGTGCGGATGCGTGGGGTCGACCCACAACACGTTTTCAGGCTTCTCCACCGGCTCGATCGCCAGGTTCACGGCCACGGCCTCGCCATCGCTGCGGCACAACACACATTCGAGCGGCTCGGTCGGGCTGGCGTTGATTTCCTGGTGCGGCACATACGGCGGCACGTAGATGAAGTCGCCCGGGCCGGCCTCGGCGGTGAACTGGAGGCGTTCGCCCCAGCGCATGCGCGCCCGGCCGCGCACCACGTAGATCACGCTCTCCAGATGGCCGTGGTGGTGCGCGCCGGTCTTGGCGTTGGCGTGGATGGTGACGGTACCGGCCCACAACTTCTGCGCGCCGACCCGCGCGAAGTTGATCGCCGCCTTGCGGTCCATGCCCGGCGTCTGCGCGGTGTTGCCGTCGAGCTGGTTGCCGGGCACGACGCGCACACCGTCGTGTTTCCATGGTTCGGGCGGTGGGCTTCCGTGGCCATCGTGGTCGTCAAGGTCGTGGTCATCCGCGTGGTCGTGTGCCATGGTGTTGTCTCGTAGTGGTGTCTCGTAGTCCGTCAGCCCAATTCGAATGCCTGCGCCAGCAAAGTATAGGAACGCCGGCGGGCCTCGGGGTCGTGCGCCCAGGTGATGACCACCAATTCGTCGACCTCGTAATCGCTCGCCAGCTTGCGCAGCTTGTCGGCCACCTGCGCGGCGCTGCCCACCAGCGCACTGGCGCCGGCCGCGTCGATCTGCGCGGCCTGCGCCGGGCTCAGGTCGCGCACCGCATCCTCGGGCGACATCAGCGGGCCGAGCCGGCCGGTGTTGCGGTCCAGCCGAAACCGCGCGCGGCTCTTGAACAGGTGCAGGGCTTCGGCCTCGGTCTCGGCGGCCAGCGCCCACACGCACAAGGTGGCCTGTGGCGCGGGCATGGCAGCGCTCGGCCTGAAGCCGGCCCGGTAGATCTCCAGCGCCTGTGCCGCGCCTTGTCCGTCGGTGATGAAATAAGCGAACGCATAAGGCAGGCCGCAGTGCGCCGCCAGTTGCGCGCCATAGTCCGAGCTGCCCAGCATCCACAACGCAGGCGCCGTGGGCCCGTGCGGATAGGCATGCACGCCGTAGCCCGGATGGCCCTGCGGCAGGCCGGGGCCGCCGTTGGCCTCGTCGGTCCAGGCCTGCAGCGCCAGCACCTGTTGCGGAAAATATTCCGAAGCATTGCGGTCGGGGTTGAGCAGTTGCGCCGTGCGCGAATCACTGCCCGGCGCGCGGCCCACGCCCAGGTCGATGCGCCCGGGCGCCAGCGCATCGAGCACCCGAAACTGCTCGGCCACCTTGAGCGGCGCGTAGTGCGGCAACATCACGCCGGCACTGCCGATGCGGATGCGGCCGGTGCGCGCGGCGATGGCCGCCATCAGCACCTCGGGCGCGCTGCCGACGATGGTCGGATGGCTGTGGTGTTCGCTGACCCAGAAGCGGTGGTAGCCCAGCTTTTCGGCGAGCTCGGCCAGGGCCAGGGTTTCACGGATCGCGTCGGCTTGCGGCCGCCCGGCCAGCGCCACCGACTGGTCGAGCACGGACAGACGCAGCCTGGAATGCAATGGGGAATTCATGGGGCCAGAGCTTCGCACATCGGCGTCCGGGCCGTGCTGCGCTTGCGCATAATCCCTGCATGACTTCAGCCCACCCCAAGCTCGTGATCATCGGCAGCGGCTTCGGCGGCCTCGAGGCGGCCAAGGCGCTGGCCGGCGCGGCGCTCGACATCACGCTCGTCGACAAGAGCAACCACCACCTGTTCCAGCCGCTGCTGTACCAGGTGGCCACGGCCGGCATGGCCGCGCCCGCCATCGCCGCACCCATCCGCCATTTGTTTCGGCAGCAGGCCAACGTGACCACGCTGCTGGGTGAAGTGGTCGGCATCGATGCAGCGTTGCGCCAGGTGCGGTTGGCCAACCGCAGCACCCTTCCCTACGACCATCTGATCGTCGCCGCGGGCGCCACGCACAGCTATTTCGGCCGCGACGAATGGGCGGCGTTCGCGCCGGGCCTGAAGACGCTGGCCGACGCCTTCGACATCCGCCGCCGCGTGTTGATGAGCTACGAGGCAGCCGAGAACGAACCCATTGAAGCCCGCCGCCGTGCGCTGCTCACCTTCTGCGTCATCGGCGCCGGGCCCACGGGCGTGGAGATGGCCGGCACGCTGGTCGAGATCGCGCGGCATACGCTGCAGGGCGAGTTCCGCCGCATCGACCCGGCCAGCGCCGAAGTGCTGTTGATCGAAGGCGGCTCGCGGGTGCTGCAGGCCATGCCCGACAGCCTGAGCCAGCGCGCGCGGGAGCAGCTTGAAAAGCTGGGCGTGCAGGTGCGGCTCAACGCGCGCGTCACCGGCATCGACGCGACGGGGCTTTTCGTGGAAACGCCGGCCGCGACGGCGGGTGGCAGCCCGGTCAGCACCCGCATCGACAGCGGCTGCATCGTCTGGGCCGCGGGCGTGGCCGCATCGCCGTTGGGCCGCCTGCTGGCGGCCGATCTCGGCAATGGCGTCGAGGTCGACCGCGCCGGCCGCATCAAGGTGCTGCCCGACCTGAGCCTGGCCGGCCACCCGGAGATCAGCGTCGTCGGCGACCTGGCCGCGGCCATGAGCCACGCGCCGGGCAAGCCGTCAACCCCCGTGCCCGGCGTATCCCCCGGCGCCAAACAAATGGGCCGCGCCGCGGCTGCGAATCTGAAGCGCCGGCTGCTGGGCCAGCCGACCGAGCCGTTCCGTTACCGCGACTATGGCAATCTGGCTACCATCGGGCGCAATTCGGCGGTGGTTGACTTGACCACCCCGCTCGGGCCGGTGCGGTTCTCCGGCTTGTTTGCGTGGTTGTTCTGGCTGTTCGCGCACATCTATTTTTTGGTGGGGTTTCGCAACCGGATGGTGGTGATGCTGGATTGGGCTTCGGCGTATTTCAGCTTTCAGCGCAGTGCGCGGGTGGTGGCGGATGTGAAGGGGAATGAGGATGCTTGAAAGTTGAATTTATGGGCTACCGGCTTGCCGCCCTTCTAGTGGTTCTGTGGTCACTCACTGGCCAGGCGTTCGGTGCTGATGCACCGGGAGACGCCCACACCATCCGCATCACCGACCTGCCTGGTGACCCGCCAGGTTTTGAGAGCTTTCCCGCAGGCAAGCTGTTCACCGGAAAGCCGGCGAAGCCGGACATACGCACGCAGGCGCTGGCCCGGCTTTTTCGTACGCGGCTCCTCGAGGGCGCCAGAACGGGATCGAATTTTGCGGGGCATTACACCGTCATTCGCTGGGGCTGCGGCGCAGGATGTACACAGCTAGCGATCGCGGACGCGGTTTCCGGGCGGGTGTTCTTTCCGGCGAATTTGCAATCGGTCGACAACGTCAATGTCGATACCGCGTTCGACGACGCCGGCATCAACCTGGTTCAATACCGGCGCGACAGCCGCTTGCTGGTCGTCATCGGCGGTATCAACGAAACCGATGCGCTGCGTGGAATCTCTTACTTCGCATGGGAAGGAGACCACCTGACGCGGCTACGCTTTCAAGCGAAACCGTAAGGACGGAACGGTGCGTCGCGCTGCATCAAGGCTTTGAACCGAAGGCCAATTCGCCGCCCCGCCCTCGCCGGTCGCGTCAATCCTTCGGCATCAAACTTTTCAAGCGGCTTTCAGAGGCAGGCTTCGTAATCTCCGAACGGCGCATTTGCGGAGTCCGCGACATAGATCAGATGCTCATCAGGCAGCTCATTGCGGATTGCCTTCGGCACCGACAGGCCGCCTACGCCGGAATTGAAGACGCCGATTGGCGCGTTCACCCGGGGACGAATTCATGGTCCGCCTGAATGCGCAACAAGCGGATTCACTTCTTGGCGGCCTCGGCCTCCTGGAGCGCGCGCCACATCACCTTGCCACTGCCACTCTTCGGCAGCGCCTCCACAAACTCCACCTGCCGCGGCACCTTGTAGACCGACATGTTGTCGCGGCACCAGGTGATGACATCGGCCTCGGTGACCTGGCCCTTGTGCGTGGCGCGCAGCACGACCACGGCCTTCACGCTTTCGCCGCGGTAGCTGTCCTGGGTGGCGATGATGCAGGCTTCCTGGATCGCGGGATGGCGGTACATCAGGGCTTCCACTTCCGCTGGCCAGACCTTGAAGCCGCTGGCGTTGATCATGCGTTTCAGGCGGTCGCTCATGAAGAAATAGCCTTCTTCGTCGACGTAGCCCAGGTCGCCGCTGCGCAGGAAACGTTTGCCTTCGATGGTGACGAACGCGGCCTCGGTCGCCTCGGGGCGCTTCCAGTAGCCGTGGAAGATGCTGGGTCCGCAAGTGACGATTTCGCCAGGCTGGCCGACGGGCATTTCCTGCAGCGTCTCCGGGTCGACCACGCGCGAGTCGACCCCCATGAACGGGATGCCCAGGCATTGCTGCTTGGGCCGGTCGTAGGGGTTGGCATGCGAGGCCGAGGCGGCTTCGGTGAGGCCGTAGCCTTCGCAGTAGCGCAGGCCGAATTGTTCCAGCAGCCGCTGCGCCACGGGCTGCGGCATGGCCGCGCCGCCGCCGCCGATGTAGACCAGGCTCGACAGGTCGTACTGGTCGTAGCGCGGGCTGCCCATCAGGTCGATGACCATGGTGGGGATGTTGGTCCAGTGCGTGGCGCGGTATTTGGAGATCAGCCGGC
>JAQGMQ010000905.1 GCA_028292305.1 Rhodoferax sp. | reverse complement strand
TGCTGTGGCCGCCACCGTCATCGCGTTGGGCCGTCACCGCGATCCAGTCGGCATACAGGGTGCCGGTGCTGTAGTACTTGTCGCCGTCCAACACCCAGGCCTGGCCGAGCGGGCGCAGCGTGGTCTTCAGGGTGCCCAGCGGGCCTTCGCCCAGCTCGGTCGTGGCGTTGCCGTAAATGACGCCTCCGGCCGCGCGGCGCAACCACTGGGTCTGCAGCGCGGGTTCGATCTCGGCATACAGCCGCTCGATGAAGCCGAAGTGTGCGCGCAGGATCTGCGGCAGGTTGGAGTCGGCCGTGCCCAGCTCGATCAGCAGATCGAACAGCTGCTCGACCGAGGCGCCCAGACCGCCCAGGGAAGCCGGCACCCGAAGTGCGCCGAAGCCGGCTTCGCGCAGCCACTGCACCGGTGCGTAGGCCAGCGCGCGGTCGGTCTCGCGTTGGGTTGCGCCCTCGGCGATGCGGGCGAAGACGGGGCGGAAGCGTTCCGCGAGATGGGCATCGGTGGGCGTGGAGGTCGGGGTGGACATGGGGCTGGACATGGGCGGTGGGCGGCGGCGTGGCGGCGCAGCGGTGCGGTAATGGACTCTGCATGTTATGCAATGCCCCCCGTGCGGCGAAGCGCGTTATTCGTGTTTGGATATGCGAATAGGCTAATAGGCGAATAGGCGAATAGGAGAATAGGCGAATAGGCGGATATGCGGATATGCGGATATGCGGATATGCGGCTATTCGCGAGAATGGGCGATGTCAACGGCTCATGACCGCGCCGCGCGGGATGTGGGCGATGCGGTTGCGGCCACCGCTCTTGGCGCTGTAGAGCGCGGCGTCGGCCGAGGCCAGCAGCGACTCGGGGCCGTCGGCCGGGGTGGGGATGGCCGCCGCGATGCCGATGCTGACGGTCAGCACCTTGGCCACCGGTGACGCCGCATGCGGCAGGTTCGCCTGCTGCAGCAGCGCGGCGAACATGTTGGCCACGCGCGACACGTCGCCCCAGTCGCTGCCCGGCAGGATGACCACGAATTCCTCGCCGCCATAACGCACGACCATTTCGCCCGAGCGTTGCACGCAGCGCTGCAGCAGGTCGGCCACACGCACCAGCGCTGCGTCGCCCTGCTGGTGTCCGTAGGTGTCGTTGTAGGCCTTGAAGTGGTCGATGTCGACCATCATCACGCCCAGCGGCTGGCCGCCCCGGCCGCAACGCTGCCATTCGGTCTGCAGCGTCTGGTCCAGAAGTCTACGGTTGCCGACACTGGTGAGCCCGTCGGTGAGCGTCAACCGTTCCAGCTGGGCATTGGCTTCCTTCAGCGCGTCTGAATAGGCGATGCGCTCGGTGATGTCCTGCGAAGCCCCCACCAGCTGCACCACCTGGCCAGCCTGCACCCACGGCCTCGCCTTGCGTGCGCACCCACAGCGGGTTGCCAAGGGCCGTGGTGATCTGCGCGTCCAGGCACCAGGCCGTGCCATGGGCCAGCGCCTCCTGCACCGCCTGCCGCAACGCGGCGCGGCCCGGTGGCAGGTAGAAGGCCATCGACGATTCGAGCGTCACCGGTTGCACGGGCAGCTCGTGGATCTCGTAGAGTTCGTCGGTCCAGGTCATCTGCGCGCTGGCCACATCGAACTGCCAGCCGCCGACCCGCGCCAGGCTGCCGGTGCGCCGTTGCAACTCGGCCGCTTCGGCCAGCCGCGTGCTCGCCTGCCGGGCCTCGGTGATGTCCTGGAACGCACCCACCACCCGCGCCGCCTTGCCGTCCGGGTCGAGCGCCACAGCGCGGGCGCGCATCTGCACCCACACGTCGTGTCCGGCGCTGTGGCGCAGGCGGTATTCGCAGCTGCGGGACTGGGTCAGCCCGGCCAGCGTCGGCTCGAAGGTGGCGTCGACCCGGGCCACGTCATCCGGGTGCAGCAGGCTGCGCCAGCGCCCGATGTCGATCTCGGCGGACTCGGTCGCGGGCCATCCGACGATCTCGAATCCTCGCGCGTTGACAATCAGCGCACCCGTGGCCACATGCAGGTCGACCAGGCCCATCCGGCCGGTTTCCATCGCCAGTTCGAGCCGCTGCGCGGTGTCGTGGATGGCTTGCTCAGCGGCCTTTTTCTCCGAGATGTCCAGGTGGGTGCCGAGAATCTGCAGCGGCCGGTTCCGGCCGTCGCGCTCGCTCACCACGGCGTGCGACTGCACCCAGACCAGCCGGCCATCCTTGCGGCGGATGCGGTGTTCGCCGCTGAACGCGGCCGCGCTGGCCTTCACATGGTTCTTGAACGCGGCGAACACCACGTCCCATTCGCTGGCCGGTATCAGCTCCTTCCAGAGCTCGGGCTTGAGCTCGAGTTCACCGTCGGCATAACCCAGGATTTCCGCCTCCCTGGTATTCACCGTGATGGTGTCCGTGCGCGCGTTCCATTCCCAGAAGCCGAGGTCGGCACCTTCCAGGCCGAACTGCAGCGTGCGCGCATTCACGGCCGCCATCCGCTGCCGTTCGAGCCCGGCCAGGTAGGCCGTGTTGCGCCGCTGCTCGACGAAGTACACGGTCGACAGAATGCCGGCCGAGAGCAACAGGAAGATCAGGCCGTAGTCGACGGCCTGGTCACGCCACGGCGCATACACGTCGGACAGGCGCCGCGAAGCCGCGACCAGCAGCGGCTTGTCCATGTCGAGCGCCGAGGGCTGCACCGCGCCCACGACCAGCAAGCGCTGCGCGCCGGCGCCGTCGTCCATCTGGGTAACCACCACTTCGCCGGGTTTGGCCTTGACCAACGCCAGCGCGGCGGCGGCAGCGGTGAAGTCGGCGCTGGTCAACACCGGCGGCTCCTGGTGCGCGTCGAGGAACAGTTCGCCGTCGCCGTGCAGGATGCTCAGGTGCATGTCGGGGCTGTACAGCACCGAACGCGCCAGGATCTCCACATAGTCCGCATCCAGGTTGGCCGTGACCACGCCGGCGAAGCTGCCGTCCGGGTGGGTCATGGCGCGGGTCAAGTTCAACGAAAACCGCCCGAGGATCGAACGGAACGGTGCGGAGACGTAGAGACGCGCATACAGCGGCTCGTTCCTCGGTGCGCTGAAATAGGGCCGGTCGACGAAGTTCCTGCGGCTCAGGTCCTGGCGGTCGGCGCCGACCACCTGGCCCTGCGCGTCCAGTACCATGATCCCGCGCACACCCGGCATGGCTTCGCTCAGGGCCTGCAGGCGTTGCGCCATCAGTTGCGGCGGCGGGCGCTTGTCGGGCGGCGCGATGTCCGAGCGGATACCGTCGAGTGCGTTCTTCACGCCGAGCAGCTGCCGAGCCAGGTTGTCGGTCACCACCGTGACCTGGGTGCGCAGCCGGGAGACCTGCTCGGCACGCACCCGTTGGTGTTCGCGCGCGAGTTCGAGGCCCAGCACCGCGGCGACGGTCAGCAACGCGAAGACCAGGGTCGGCCAGGGCTGGGAACGGCGCCGGGCGTTGAGGACGAGGTCGTCGGTCATGCGGTGGGCCGGGGAAGCCTTGCCGTCGAGGCCGGACTTGGCACCGCCAGGGCACAGCCACGCCGGTCGAACTCGACCATTCTGCCAATTGCCATTCCGCCGCTCCGTCGTTGAACCGGCAGTATCCGGCGGAACCCGGAAAATACGCGTAGGACGTTGGCGCGGCTTCTGGCGCCTCAGAGCGCGGTCAGGCGGTCATCCCGCGCAGACTGCGCCGTGCAGGCGTGACGACGCGGCGCCCGGCGACTGGCCCCGCGTCCAAGCAACTCAGGTATTCAACTAAACCCGCCCCAGCGCCTGCACCAGATCCCCAATCAGATCTTCCGCATTCTCAATTCCCGCGCTGTACCGGATCAGGCTCTCCGGTATCCCCGCGTTCGCGCGCTCGTCCGCGCTCAGCTCGACGTGGCTGGTGGTGCGCGGCGGGCCGACCAGCGTGCCGACCGAGCCGAGGCTCGCCGCCCTGTGGGCGAAGCGCAGGCTTTCCAGTACCTTGCAGACATCGCCGAATCCGCCGTGCAGCGAAAAGCTCATCATGCCGCCGAAGCCGCGCATCTGGGCCTTGGCCACGGCATGGTTCGGATGCGATTCCAGGCCCGGATAGAACACCTGGTCGACCTTCGGATGGGCGGCCAGAAAGTGCGCGATCTTCAGGCCGTTTTCGTTGTGTCGCTGCATGCGCAGTTCCAGTGTCTTCATGCCGCGCAGGATCATGTAGGCCGACTGCGGGTGCAGCGTCGCGCCGGTGATTTCGCGGTAATGAAAGATCTGGTCGACCAGCGTCTTCTTGCCCACCACCAGCCCGCCCATCACGTCGGAGTGGCCGTTCAAATACTTGGTGGCGCTGTAGACCACCAGGTCGGCGCCCAGGGCCAGCGGATTCTGGTTGATGGGCGTGGCGAAGGTGTTGTCGACCACCATGGTCGCACCAACCGCCTTGGCCGCGGCGGCCATGCGGCGCAGGTCGACGATCTTCAGCGTGGGGTTGGTCGGCGTCTCGACATACAGGACCTTGCAGCCTTTTTGGACCTCGCGTTCGATGGCTTCGAAGTCGCTGGTGTCGCACAGGCAGACCTCCACGTTCAGCCGCGGCAGGAACTCGATGAAGACCTTGTTCGAGCCGCCGTAGGTGTCCTTGATGGCCACCACGCGGTCGCCGGGTTTGAGCAGGGTGAACAGCGTGTTGCTGATGGCGGCCATGCCGGTCGAAAAGCTGGTGGCTTCTTCGCCACCGTCCATGATGCGGATCTTTTCCTCGAGCGGGCGCACCGTGGGGTTGGTGTTGCGCGAGTAGATGTGGCCGGGCTTCTTGCCCACCGCGACGTCGAACCAGTCGTTCATGTCGTCGTAGCCGAAGGTCACGGCATTGAACACCGGCACGCAGATGGCGCCCTCGGCAAATAGTTTTTCTTCGCCGGCCCAGACCGAGTCGGTTCCCGCGTGGTTGGAGGTTTGCATAGGCTTTCTTTGAAGGGCGTCCGCCACGCGAGGCGGGCGGACGGTTGCACGGCTTACTGTTTCACCGCTTTGGCGGTGGTCACCCACTGGTCGTAGGTGGGCTTGTTGGCGGCCAGCCATTCGTCGGCCATCTTGGTCATCAGGGCCGACGAGCCGCCGTTCTTGTTGATGTTGAATTCCCAGGCCGACCAGGTCGCCAGCGGGAACTTCATCTGTTCCACGAACGCGCGCACCGCGGGGTTGGCGGCGATGAACTGCTTGTTCGCCACCGAGGCCCAGTTCCAGGTGGCCATGGCCATGCGGCAGGGGTCGGCACCGCCGGCGCAGCCCTTCACGCCCGGCACTAGCGCCGAGCCCTTGCTCGGCACGTTGGGCGGCAGCGCGTCCTTGGGCGTGGGCAGCCACACGACTTCTTCACCGGGGATGAGCGCGTTGTTGACCCACGACGGGCTCCACGCGTAGTACAGCGCCGGCTCGCCGCGCTTGACGCGGGCCACGGCCTCGACCATCAGCGCCTCGTACTTGCCGCGCACCGAGCGCACGGTTTCCTTCAGGCCGAAGTTGGCGACCTGGTAGTCGACCACATCGCCGCAGCTCCAGCCCGGGTCGCAGTTGATCAGGTCGGCCCGGCCTTCCTTGCCGAACAGGCCGGCGATCTTCGGGTCCTTGAGTTGTTCGAACGAGGTGATGTTGTTGGCCAGCGCCGTCTTCTTGTCGATCAGGTAGCCGTTGATGCCGCCGCCGATGATGGCGCCGGTGCCGACGATCTCGGCCTGTTTCTCGACCGCCCGAAAGGCGGGTTCACGCTGCGGCATGTTGACGTCGGTGGCCAGGTCCAGGTCGCCCTGTGCCGCGGCCTGGAAGAACAGGCTGGTGTTGACCGTGCTGAGCTTGACCTCGTAGCCGAGTTCCTTCATGGCCTTGATGGCAATCTGCGCGACCACGTAGTTGGCCCCAAGGCTGTCGCTTTGCGCATACCGCACCAGCTTGCCCTTGCCCGGCAACTCCTCTGCCGCAGCGTACTGCGCGCCGGTGCAGATCCAGACCGACGCGGCGGCCACCAGACACCTCAAAAACACGTTTGTCGTCTTCATGAATCTCTCCGTTGAAGGGCGGTCGCAGTGACCACCCGGGTTCTGAATCCCGCCGGGGGGCGGGGCTGTTTTCGATGCACTCTCAAATGCGTTCACGCCGCTTTCTTCAGGGGGCCGATGCCGACACCGGCGTCCTTTTTCGCATCGCTGTTGCCGCGCAGCAGGTTGCGCACGGTCTTGCGCAGCGAAGGGCGGTTGCCGCTCCTGGGCTCGGCCAGTTTCTGGGTCACGCGGTCCAGCACCATGGCCAGCAGCACGATGGCGATACCACCCACCGCAGCCCGGCCGACGTCGAGCCGGCCCAGCCCCTGCAGCACCACCAGGCCCAGGCCTTCGGCGCCGATCATGGCCACCACCACCGACATCACCATGGCGGTCAGCACGGTCTGGTTCAGCCCACCGAGGATGGTGGGGATGGCCAGCGGCAACTGCACTTCCCAGAGCAGCTGGCGTCCGTCGGCACCGAAGGCCAGGCCGGCTTCCACCAGCTCCTGTTCGACCATGCGGATGCCCAGGTTGGTGAAGCGGATCAGCGGCGGCGCCGCGGCCGTGACCACCGCCACCTCGCCCGGCACGGTGCCCACGCCGAACAACATCACCACCGGCACCAGGTACACGAAGGTGGGCGTGGTCTGCATGATGTCGAGCACCGGCCGCATCACGCTCCACACACGTTCGCTGCGGGCGCAGGCGATGCCGATCGGGATGCCGATCAACGTGCAGAACAGGATCGCGGTGGCGATCAGCGACAGCGTGGTCATGGCTTCGCTCCACACCCCGAGCATGGCGATGGCCACCAGCGACAAACCGGCGAAGGCCGCCGTCTTGACCCCGGCGAGCCGCCAGGCCAGCAGGAAGACGCCGATCACCATCAGCGGAAACGGCACGGCGTTCAACAGCCGCTCGTTGAAGCCGAGCAGTGTCTCCACCGGCCACTTGATGGTCAGGAACACCGGCCGCAGGTTCATCGCGACCCAGCGCACGCCCTCCTGGATCCACACGTCGAAAGGTAGCAGGGCAAGATCGTCCGCCTTAATCATGGAGCACTCCGGTAGAAGCTGAAACACGGCCGGCACCGATGCCGGCAAGAATTTTTGACGCGTCGAGCAGGCCGATCAGCCGACCCGATTCGTCGAGCACACCCATGGGTTGGCCGGGTCGGTAGCGGCAGGCCACGTCGACGATCTTGGTCTCGGCCGGCACACAGATGAAGTCGGCTTCCGACGCCAGTCCGCTGACGCCGGCACGGGCCTGCGCCATCGCGTCGACACTGAAGCGCCCCAGCACGCGCTGTTCCCCGTCGACCAGAAATCCGGCCTGGTCGCCGCCCGCGCCGCAGCCCACCACCGTGCCGTCGTCGCGTGTGGCCACGATGGCCAGCGGGCTCATCACCGAGCGCGCGTCGAACAGCCGCGAGCGGTCGACGTCTCGCGTGAACGCGGCCACATAGTCGCTGCCGGGCTCGAGCACGATCGACTGCGGCGTGCCCTCGCGCACCAGCTTGCCTTCGGACATCACGGCGATGCGGGTGCCGAGTTTCAGCGCCTCCTGGAAGTCGTGGGTGATGAAGAGAATGGTCTTCTTCAGGACCCGTTGCAGCCGCAGCAGTTCGTCCTGCATCTCGGTACGGATCAGCGGGTCGAGCGCGCTGAAGGCCTCGTCCATGATGAGCACGTCGGCGTCGGTGGCCAGCGCCCGCGCCAGGCCCACGCGCTGGCGCATGCCGCCGCTGAGTTCGTGCGGCATGTGGTAGCCCCAACGTGTGAGGCCGACCACGGCCAGCACTTCTTCGGCGCGCTTGCGCCGCTCGGCCGCGCCCACGCCGCGCAGCTTCAGGCCGAACTCGACGTTTTCGATCACACGCCGGTTGGGCAGCAGCGCGAAGTGCTGGAAAACCATCGAGATGCGGTTGCGCCGCACCTCGCGCAGCGCCGGTTCGTTCAGCGCGCAGATGTCGTCGCCGTCGAGCAGGATGCGGCCCGCGCTGGGCTCGTTCAGCCGGTTGATGCAGCGGGCCAGCGTCGACTTGCCGGAGCCCGAAAGCCCCATCACCATGTACATCGCGCCGGCCGGTACGCTCAGCGACAGGTCGTGCACGCCGACCACCACGCCCAGTGCTTCCTGGACCTGGCTCTTGCTGCTGCCGGCCTTGAGCATTGCCAGCGCCGGGGCCGGGTCCTTGGCGAAAACCTTGTAGAGATTCTCGATCTTTACGCGCGCATTCATAAGTGGGTCACCTCGGTGGGGGTTGGTCCGAACTATTCTGCTGGAAGCATGGCCGCCGGCGGCAGGGTCCGCAGCGGCGAGAAATCGGTGGGCAGCAAGATCCGGTTGTCCGCCTGCTCGATCAGCTCGGCCAGCTTGGGCACGAAGGTCTGCCAGCGCGCGTCCGCGGCGAGCCGCTGGCGGCGCAGCGTGCGGTCCTGCAGGTCGGCATAACCCCACAGATGCACCACCGTGCTCAGCGTGCCGATCTCGGTGGTGAAGTAGCCGAGCAGGTGGCCGAGGATGGGCTGCTGGATGGGCAGACCTTCGTCCCGTACCAGTTGCAAGTAACGCGCCATGCGGCCGTTGCGGATCTTGTAGATGCGCTCTTCGACGATCATGGCGACGGCTCCGCGGTAACCAGAAAGTCGCGCATCAGGCCGGCGACCAACTCCGGCGCTTCCATCAGGATCGAATGCCGCAGGCCGGGCAGTATTTCAAGCCGCGAGCCCGCGATGCGGCTGTGCATGAAGGCCGCCATGCGCGGGTTCGAGCCGAGGTCGTCGGCACCGGTGGCGATGAGCGTGGGCACGCCGATGCCGGCCAGCGCGTCGCCGAAGTCGGTCTCGGCCAGCACGCGGTAGGCGGCGGCATAACAGACCGGGTCGTTCTGCGCGTTGCGGGCGCGCAGCGCGGTGATCAGCGCCGGGTGGCGCTGCTGGAAATCCTCGGTGAGCCAGCGCGACAACGAGGCGTCGTAATGCGAGCCGCGTTCGCCCGATTGCAGTGCCGTCAGCCGCGCTGCAACGCGCGCCCGCTCGTCGGCGGTGCGCCCCGCCACGGTGCTCAGCAACACCAGCCGGTGCAGGCGCTCGGGGGCCGACAAGGCAATGCGTTGCGCCACCAGCCCGCCCAAGGAGAAGCCCGCCAGGTCGAAGCGCGTGAAGCCCACGTGGTCGGCCAGCGCCAGCACGTCGCCGCCGAAATCATCGATCTCGTAGCGGCCGTTTGTCAGCGACGGTTGACGCGACGACTGGCCGTGGCCGCGCAGGTCGAAGCTCAGGATGCGAAAGGCATCCGACAGGCGCGCGACCACGCCCGCCCAGGCCCGGCCCTCGGAGCCCACGCCATGCACCAGCACCAGCGGCCGCAGGCCATGGCCATCGACGCGGTAACTGAGCGCGACGTCGCCGCGCAGCAGGCTGGCCGGGCCGCCCGGCGTATCCGCGGGGGGAGGTGAGTGTTCCGCGTGCATGGCGTTCAGGCCGTGGCCACCAGGGTCGACGGCTTGGCGGATTCGTGCGCGCGTTCACGGGCGGCGAAGTAGGGGATCACCTCCTGGCTGAACAGGCGCAAGGTTCTGGCCTGCAGCTCGAAAGGCAGGTTGAACGACAGGCCCAGCGAGAACTGGTCCACGCCCTGGGCTTCATAGAGGTGCAGCTTTTCGATCACTTCGTCGGGCGTGCCGAACATCAGGTTCTCGCGGATGCTGGCCGGGTCGTAGCTGGCGCGGTTGGACACGGTCTCGAACGACACGGCTTCGGGAAAGCCGTTGCTGACGCCACCGATGTTCTGCATCAGGTTCTCGAAGTAGCGGCCGTATTCGACGCTGTGGCGCACGGCGACTTCCCAGTCGTCGGGCCGGTCGTAGACGCAGGTGCGGCGCTGCATCATGAAGCGGGGCCGCGGCACCTCGGGGTGGTCGGCCACGGCCTTGCGGAATTTCTCGCCCAGCGCCACCACTTCGCTGGCCGGCGCGGTCAACGGCGTCGAAAGAATGTTGGCGCCCACGGCCACTGCCCAGTCGAAGCTGCCGGGGTCGCGCGTGGCCACCCAGATCGGCGGATGCGGCTGCTGCAGCGGCTTGGGCACCGAAGTCGCCACCGGGAACTTCCAGTAGTGGCCGTCATGTGCATAGTCGCCGGCCCACAGCTTCTTGACGGCGGGCACCAGCTCCTTCATGTAGCCCACGCCCTCCTGCTGCGGGATGCCGCCGGCCATGCGGTCGAACTCGTACTGGTAGGCGCCGCGGGCAATGCCGAACTCGAGCCGGCCGCCGGTCAGGTGGTCGCACATGGCGGCCTCGCCGGCCAGCCGGATCGGCGACCAGTAGGGCGCTGCCAGCGTGGCCGTGCCCAGGCGGATGCGCTCGGTGTGCTGGGCCAGCCAGGTGAGGGTGGTGAAGGGGTTGGGCGAGATCGTGCACTCGATGGTGTGGTGCTCCGAGGTCCACAGTGTCTCGAAGCCGCCGGCATCGGCCAGGCGGGCCAGGGCCAGCACGTTGGCCATGGTTTCGGACATCGGGGTCTGCTGCGAAAAGCGCTCCATGTGGAGCGAAACGGCGAATTTCATTGTTGGTCTTTCTGATGGGGTGCGGGACGCGTGGTTGGGTCGCTTGCGGTGGCTTACTTCAGGCGAATCACGAACGGGTCGTGCATGGCGCCGGAGTAGTCGATGACCACGTTTTTGATGCGTGAGAACTCGCGCATCACCTCGAAGCCGCCGCGCCGGCCGTAGCCGCTGTTCTTCATGCCACCGTTCGATGACATGTAGGCGGCCGAACGGTAGGTGTTGATCCACACCGTGCCGGCGTCGACGTTGCGGGCGAAGCGCAGCGCGCGGTCGATGTCGCGGGTCCAGATGCCGGCGGCCAGGCCGTATTCGGTGTCGTTGGCCAGGCGGGTCATTTCTTCTTCGCTGGAGAACGGCACCACGCCGACCACCGGGCCGAAGATTTCCTCGCGCATGAAGCGCATGCCGTTGTTGGCTTCGGTCAGCACGGTGGGCTCGAAGTACCAGCCGCGCGACAGGTCGCCCTGCGTGGGCCGGTTGCCGCCGGCGGCCACCCGCGCGCCTTCGGCCAGGCCCGAGGCCACGTAGTCCTGCACCTTGGCAAGCTGGGACGACAGGGCCAGCGGGCCGATGTCGGTGTCTTCGGCCATCGGGTGGCCGATCTTGATCCTGGCGGTGCGGGCCACCAGCGCTTCCACGAACCTGTCGTAGATGGAGGCCTCGACAAAGCAGCGCGAGCCGGCCACGCAGGTCTGGCCCGCGGCGGCGAACACGCCCGACACGACGCCGTTCACCGCGCGGTCCAGGTCGGCGTCGCCGAACACCACGTGTGGCGACTTGCCACCGAGTTCCATCTGCGCCGGCACCAGGTTCTGGGCGGCGTTGGTGGCGATCTTGCGGCCGGTGAAGGTGCTGCCGGTGAACACGTATTTGGCGATGCCCGGGTGGCGCGACAGCGCGTCGCCGGTCACCAGTCCGTCGCCGGTGACCACGTTGAACACGCCGGGTGGAATGCCGGCTTCGATGGCCAGCTCGGCCAGCGCCAGCGTCGAAGCGGTGGCGTGTTCCGATGGCTTGACGACGATGGTGTTGCCGATCGCCAGGCACGGGGCCAGCGTGCCGGTGAGCATCATCAGCGGCGAATTCCACGGGATGATCATGCCCACCACGCCGATCGGCTCGCGCAGGTTGAAGTTCAGCGTGTCCAGCTTGTTGACCGGGATGGTGTCGCCCTGCAGCTTGTCGGCCATGCCGGCGAAGTAGGTGTAGGAGTCGGGGATGGCGCGCATCTGCGCCTTCATTTCCTTCAGCAGCTTGCCGTTGTCGCGGCACTCGACCAGGGCCAGTTCGTCGGCGTGTTTGAACACCAGCTCGGCCAGCTTGCGCACCAGCTTGCCGCGGTCGCTCTGGGTGATGCGGCGCCAGGCCGGGTTGCGCAGCGCGGCCTGGGCCGAGCGCACGGCCAGGTCCACGTCGGCGGCGCCGGCCTGGGCAAACTCATACCAGGCCTCGCCGGTGGTGGGGTCGTAGCTCGGCAGGTAGGCGCCGCTTTGCGGGCGCACGAATTCGCCGTCGATAAACAGCTCCTGGCGCGAGCCCTGGAGATTTTCAGCCGTGGTTTTCATCATGTCCTTTCAATTGCTCGAATGAGGGGTGTTGGCCCAGGGCTCGGCGCCGTCGACCATGGCCAGCCGGCCGCCGTCGTGTGAACCCATGTAGATGCCGAAGCGGCGGCGTGCGCTCTCGCTCACGTAGCGCCGGATCATTCCGCGCAGTTCGCGGGTCGGCACTTCGTCGAAGGGAACGGCGTCGAGGGGGAAGAAGCGGAAGTTCTCGGGCAGCTGGCAGTCCTGCGCCGACTGCGCCAGGCGGGCGCGGTAGATCAGGTAGCCGGGGTCGCCATCGGCCACGTCGAATACGGAATAGAGGAAGGTGTCGTCGGGCAGCAGCTCGAGCGTGCCGCCGCCGGCCACGGGCAGGTGGCCATCGGCGATGCGGCGCGGTGCGGTGGGCAAGACCCAGGCGCCCTTGGCGTCGCGGCACAGCAGCAGGCTGCCGTCGGCTTCGATCAAATAGCTCACGATCATGCCGTGCGAGGCCAGCCACTCGGGCGGCAGCGGGTCCTTCACCATCGCGTAGCGGCCGCGGCAAAAGCCCAGCGGCGCGGCCGGGCTGGTGCCGAAGGCCTGCACCGCGCCGATCAGGATGAAGTGGTCGCCGGCGTCGACACGTTCGTGCACGGTGCAGTCGAACCAGGTCAGGCAGTCGTTCAGCACCGGTGCGCCGGTGTGCACGAAGTCGTAGCTCAAGGCCGAGAATTTGTCGGGCGACTTGGAGGCGAACAGCGCCGACAGTTCGGTCTGTTCCTCGTGCAGGAAGTTGACGGCGAAGCAGTCGGTCGAAGCGAACACCGAGGCACTCAGCGCGCTCTTGCCCACGCAGACCAGCAGCAGCGGCGGGTCGAGGGACACCGAGGTGAAGGAATTGGCGGTCATGCCGCGCGGCTGGCCGTTGGCGTCGTGGGTGGTCAGCACGGTGACACCGGTGACGAACGTGCCGAACGCCTTGCGCAGCGCCAGCGGGTCGATGGAGGCTGTCTTGTCGGAGGTCGCTAACATGCTTTTCTCTTCCAAAGAGTGAACTTACGTCACGAATCTTAGGGAGATGAAAAGCTAATTCTTCCGCTGTTTCCGAGGAAGTTCCTGTTAGTTTTGCTACGTTGTGGAGTGGGGCCTGGCGCAGCCTCTCCGCCACGCTTTTGCCCGGTCAGCGCCTGGCGACTTCCTTCGCGGCGGGGCTGCGCAGCGCCGGGCCTTCTTCCGTCAGGCCATGCAGGCGCAAGGCCAGTTCGATGGAGAAGCGCCGGTCGGGCGTGTCCACGTCGATGCCCAGCAGGTCGGCGATGCGCGCCATGCGGTAGCGCAGCGTGGTGACGTGGATGCCCATGTCGTTGGCGCACTGCTGGCCGCGGCAGCCGGCGCGCACATAGGCCGCGAGCGTCTCCAGGTAAGGGGTGTTGTTGTTGCGGTCGTGCTGGATCAGCGGGCCGATCGCGCCTTCGACGAAGCTGCGCATGTCGGCCGAATCGGCAGCGCCGATCAACAGCGGCAGCGGGCCGAACTCGGGCGCGGCCAGTACGCCGCTGCGGCCGAAGGTGCGGGCCACGCGAATCATGCGCCAGCAGCGCTCCCACTCGGTGGCGCACGACTCCAGGCTGTTGCAGACCCCGCCCATCACCACGATCGGCTCGGCCGTGAACGAGGCGCCGAGCATGGTCGACATGCGCCTGGCAAAGGCGGTGGTCTTCTGCGCATCCTGCCCGGCAGCATCTTTGCCCAGATGCAGCAGGCACACCAGGCCGCTGCCGACCGAGATCACATGGCCCGCCATGTCCTGCTGGCGCAGCAGGCGTTCGACGTTCTGGTGGTGGCCGGCCGACTGGTCGTCGCTGCGGTTCGGGCCGTTGGGGAAGTCGACGATCAGCATCTGGGCCGGTTCCACCAGCGACAGGCCGAGCCGCCGCGCCCGCGCCAGGATGTCCTGCGGGTCGCGCCAGCGGCGCTCGACGATCTCGAAGAACAGCTCGCTCAGCGTGCGCGATTCAAAGCGGAAGCGGATCACGCTGCGCATCATCTGCACGCTGAGCGCGAACTTGGCGCTTTGCAGCATCAGCCGCTGGAAGTCGGCCGGGCTCTGGCTGGTGAAGCAAAGCATTGCGCCCACCGGCTGGCCGTCGACCTGCAGCGGCTCGACCTGCGCGTCCAGCCGCAGCCGGGTGAGCTTGCGCATCTGCACCGTGCCGGGCCGGCCACCCGCGATGTCGATGGCGGCGCGTACCTCCTGCAAAAACTCGTTGCCCAGCGGGCCGTCGAGTGCGCTGCGCCAGGCGTCGTCGGTGTATTGGTCGGGCAGCGGCGAGGCCGTGGCCAGCACGCTGTTGGCAAAGAAATCGAGCACCAGCACCGGCGTGCCCAGCAGCTCGTTCAGCTTGGCGGCCAGCGAGACGGTGGACCCACCGGCCAGCACTTCCTGCAGCATGGCCGCCTGGCTCAGCAGGCCGCGGCGCAACTGCTCGGCGGCCGCCAACTGGGCCAGGTGGCGCTTCTCGCGGTCGATGGCGATGGCGCCCAGGTGGACGATCATGTCCATGTAGGCCAGGTCGTCGTCCGAGACTTCGGTCAGGGCGCGCGAGATCACGCCCATCACCATCGGCCGCTCGTTGGCGTCGGTGCAGGCCATAGGCAGCACCAGCACCGTGCGGTAGTCGCGTTCGATGGCATCGCGCCGGTAGCCGGGGAATTCGGCCGACGCGGTGGCGTCGCGGATGTACACCGGCTGGCCGCGCCTGAGCGCCGTCAGCGCCGGGCTGCTGGCCAGCTCCCAGCGGTTTTCGAGCTTGCGGCGCAGCAGCGAGGGGTCGTGCCGCACCATGACGTCGGTGTAGCCGCCGGCGGTGTCGATGGCCATGATCGAGCCGAGATCCCAGGCCCCGTGTTCGCAGGCCAGCCGGATCAGGTCCTGCAGCAGCGAAGCGAGGTCGCTGTCCGAGTTAATGCGGCTGGCAATGTCGCGCAATGTCTTGAACCGGGCCGCACTGTTTGCCATCGATGGAACTCCTTTGGAGCGCCATCTTAGAACTTCTTCAAAAAGCGCTTACCGATTTTCATAGCAAAAGACTGCTCGATTTCCGCTGATCCATCGGAAGCGCGGTGCGGGGTCGCGCTTCAAACTGCGGCCTGTCCCCTCAACTATCGGAACGCAGACATGGAACTCGAAATTCGCAAAATCGCCAGCTTCATCGAAGAAACCTTCATCGAGGGCGGCAGGGCGGCGCCACAGCCGATCAGGATGGTGGTGGTGGCCACCGTGTTGCGCAACCCTTGGGCCGGGCAAGGTTATGTGGAAGATCTTCAGCCCGAGATCTACCGCCTGGCGCCGCTGCTGGGCGCGCAGGTGACGCGCCGGCTGACCGCCATCATGCCGGCCGCGCAGGTGGAGGCCTACGGCAAGGCAGCGGCCGTGGGCGTGAACGGCGAGATCGAACACGCCTCGGCGCTGATCCACACGCTGCGCTTCGGCAACATCTTCCGCGAGGCCGCGGGCGGCACGGCCTACCTGAGCTTCACCAACACCCGCCTGGGTGCGGGCGCGATGCTGTCGCTGCCGATGGTGCACAAGACCGAGACCGGCAAACGCTCGCATTTCATCACCGCCACGTTCCAGGTGGCGGATGCGCCGGGGCCCGACGAAATCCTGATCGCCATCGGCGCGGCGGACGGCGGCCGCGCCCACCCGCGCATCGGCGACCGTTTCAAGGACATGGAAGAGATGGCCGCCGCTGCCTCTGCCCGCTAGTCGGCGGCAGACATGACCGTGACTCTGCGACCGCATGTGTTGTTCAACAGCGAATGGGATTCGCCGCTGGCCTGGAAGTCGGCGCTGGCCCTGCAGTTCGACGACCTGGGTTTCTCAACACCTGATGACACCCACAGCCCCGACGCGGTCAACATCGCGCTGATCTGGAAAGTGCCGCGCGAAGGGCTGCACCGCTTCCGGAACCTGAAGGCCATTCTGTCGCTTGGGGCCGGCGTCAACCAGCTGGACCCGGCGCAGCTGCCCGATGGCGTGCCGCTGGCCCGGCTGGTCGACCAGACGCTGACCGACACCATGGTCGAATACGCCAAGGCCGCGGTGTTCCGTTGCCACCGCAACTTCGACGTCTTCGAGCGGCATGGCCGGCTGGAACACTGGCAGTACGTCGCGCCCAGGCTCGCCCGCGACACCACGGTGGGCGTGCTCGGGCTGGGTGAGCTCGGCAGCGCCATCGCCACGGTGCTGCGGGATGAAGGCTTCGAGGTGCACGGCTGGAGCCGCAGTCTGAAGCCGCTGGCCGGCATCACCAGCCACAGCGGCAGCAACGGCCTGGCCGAGCTGGCACGCCGCTGCGCCATCCTCGTCAACGTGTTGCCGCTGACGCCCGAGACCGAAGGCATCCTGTCGCGCAGCCTGTTCGCGCAATGCCAGGGCACGCGCCTGATCAACATGGGGCGCGGTGGGCACCTGGTGGAAGCCGATCTGCTGGACGCCCTGGCCTCGGGCCACGTCGCCAGTGCCACGCTCGACGTGACGGCGGTCGAACCGCTGCCGCCCGGGCACCCGTTCTGGAACCACCCGCGTGTGCTGCTCACGCCGCACGTGGCCGGGCTGTCGTCGCCGGCCACCGCGGCCCAGGTCGTCGCAACCAACATCCGCCGGGCGCTGGCCGGCCAGCCGCTGCTGCACCAGGTATCGGCTGCGCGCGGGTATTGAGCCCGGCGCTGCCAACAACCCACCTTCAACCCACGAGGCTCTTCATGAACCATCCCACATCCATCGCCGAACTGACCGAGATCGACAAACGCCACTGGGTGCACCCCGTCGTGGCCTTGAACCAGCACGAACAACGTGGCGCCACCATCTGGGAATCTGCCGAGGGCATCCACCTGACCGACATCCACGGCCACCGTGTGCAGGACGCTTTCTCCGGCCTGTGGTGCGTCAACGTCGGCTACGGCCAGGCTTCGGTGGTGGCCGCCGCGCAGGAGCAGATGCAAAAGCTGCCCTACGCCACGGGCTATTTTCACTTTGCCAGCGCGCCGGCCATCCGCCTGGCCGGCCGGCTGGTGTCGCACGCGCCGGCCGGGCTGACGCGGGTGTTGTTCGGCCAGGGCGGCTCGGACGCGGTGGACACGGCCGTGCGCGCCGTGCGTTACTACTTCAATGCCACCGGCCGGCCCACCAAAAAACATTTCATCGGGCTCGAGCGCGGCTACCACGGCAGCTCGGCGGTGGGCAGCGGGCTGACGGCCTTGCCGCTGTTCCACCGCTTCTTCGACGTGCCGGGGCCGCAGCAGCACCACATCCCGTCGCCGTATCCGTACCGCCACGTGGACGGGCCGGACGAAGCCGCGGTACTGGCCAGCACCGTGCGCGCGCTGCAGACCAAGGTGGCCGAGCTGGGCGCCGACAACGTGGCCGCCTTCATCTGCGAGCCGATCCAGGGCTCGGGCGGCGTCATCATTCCGCCCAAGGGCTTTTTGGCGGCGATGCGCAAGACCTGCGACGCGCTCGGCATCCTGCTGATCGTCGACGAAGTCATCACCGGCTTCGGCCGCACCGGGCCGATGTTCGCCTGCGCCGCCGAAGACGTGACGCCCGACGTGTTGACCCTGGCCAAGGGCCTGACCGCCGGTTATGCGCCGATGAGCGCCACGCTGATTTCCGAGAAGCTGTACCGCGGCATCGCCGATGGCGGCAGCGACGGCACGCCCTTCGGCCATGGCCAGACCTATGCGGGCCACCCGGTCAGCGCCGCCGTGGCCAATGCGGTGCTCGACCTCTACACCGATGGCGGCCTGCTGGCCAACGGCGAACGGGTGGGGCGTTATTTCGAGGCTCGGCTGAAGGAACTCGAAGCGCTGGATTGCGTGGGCGAAGTGCGCGTGCGCGGCATGCTGGGCGCGGTGGAGCTGGTGGTCGACAAGGCCAGCAAGGCCAAGCCCGACCCGGCCCTGCGCATGGGTCAGCGTGTGCTGGAGCACGCCATGCAGAACGGCCTGATGTTCCGCGCCTTCGGCGACGACGTGCTGGGCTTTGCGCCTTCGCTCAACTACACCGAGGCCGATGTCGATGTGCTGATCGACAAGCTGCGGGCTTCGCTGCGCCATGTCTTTTCCTGAAATTTGTCAGCGGCCGGTGACAACCGCGGCCTCCACCACATCCACCCCATGAAAAAGAGTTTCAACATTGCGCTGATCGCCGGTGACGGCATCGGCAAAGAGGTCATGCCGGAAGGCGTGCGTGTGGTCCGCGCGGCGGCGGCCCGGTTCGGCATCGAGCTGAACTTCAAGGACATTGCTTGGGCCAGCTGCGACTACCACCAGCAGCACGGGCAGATGATGCCCGGCGACTGGAAGGCCCAGCTGCAGGACATGGACGCCATCTACTTCGGCGCCGTCGGCTGGCCGGCCAGCGTGCCCGACCACGTGTCGCTGTGGGGTTCGCTGCTGAAGTTTCGGCGCGAGTTCGACCAGTACGTGAACCTGCGGCCGGTGCGGCTGTTCGAAGGCGTGCCGTGTCCGCTGGCGGGGCGCAAGCCGGGCGACATCGACTACCTGGTGGTGCGCGAAAACACCGAGGGCGAATACACGGCGCTGGGCGGCGTGATGTTCGAAGGCACCGAGCGCGAGATCGTGGTGCAGGAATCGGTGTTCTCGCGGCATGGCGCCGACCGCATCCTGCGTTATGCCTATGCGCTGGCCCGGTCGCGGCCGCGCAGGCATCTGACCGTGGCCACCAAGAGCAACGGCATCGCCATCAGCATGCCCTGGTGGGACGGCCGGGCCGATGCGGTGGGCCGCGACTTCCCCGACGTCCACGTCGACAAGCAGCACATCGACATTCTGTCGGCGCGCTTCGTGTTGCAGCCGAACCGGTTCGACGTGGTGGTGGCCAGCAATCTGTTTGGCGACATCCTGTCGGACCTGGGGCCGGCGACCACCGGCACGATCGGCCTGGCGCCCTCGGCCAACCTGAACCCCGAACGCCGCTTTCCATCGTTGTTCGAACCGGTGCACGGCTCGGCGCCCGACATCTTCGGCAAGAACATCGCCAACCCGATCGCGATGGTCTGGTCGGGTGCGCTGATGCTCGACTTTTTGACACACGGCGCGGGTGCCGGTCGGCAGGCGCACGACGCCATCGTCGGCGCCATCGAAGCCGTGCTGCGCGAAGGACCGCGCACGCCGGACCTGGGCGGCACGGCGTCCACCACCGAAGTCGGCACCGCCATCGCGGCGCTGGTGTGATCCGCGCGCGCCATTGAAAAAGACCTGACCATGACCCTCACGATCCAACGCAAAGACCTGCTTCCTGCCACCATGCTGATCGGGGCCGACTGGCGCCACGCCAGCGACCAGCGCCGGCTGCCGGTGACCGACCCCGCCACCGGCGATGCCTTCGCCGACGTGCCCGATGGCACCGCCAGCGACGCGCGCGACGCGGTGGACGCCGCCCATGCGGCGTTCCCGGCGTGGCGTGCGTTGCCGGCAAAACAACGCGGCCAAATCCTGCGGCGCTGGAACGACCTGATCGTGGCCCACCAGGAAGATCTGGGCCGCCTCATTTCCCGCGAGCAGGGCAAGCCGCTGGCCGAAGGGCGGGGCGAGGTGCTGTATGCCGCCAGCTACGTCGCCTGGTTCGCCGAAGAGACCACGCGGGCCAATGGCGAGGTGATCCCACCGTCGGTGCCGGGGCGGCGCATGCTGGCGCTGAAGGAGCCGGTCGGCGTGGTTGCGGCGATCACGCCCTGGAACTTCCCGGCCGCGATGATCGCGCGCAAGATCGCACCGGCGCTGGCGGCTGGCTGCACGGTGGTGTGCAAGCCCGCCGAAGACACGCCGCTGACGTCGCTGGCCCTGGTGCGGCTGGCACAGGAGGCGGGCGTCCCGGCGGGGGTGATCAACATCGTGACGGCCTCGCGCGAGCGCACGCCCGAGGTGGTGGACGTCTGGCTCGATGACCCGCGCGTGCGCAAGATCAGCTTCACCGGCTCGACGCCGGTGGGCATCCACCTTGCCGCGCGGTCTGCCCAGACCTTGAAGAAGCTGTCGCTGGAACTGGGCGGCAACGCGCCGTTCATCGTCTTCGACGACGCCGACATCGACGCCGCCGTCGACGGCCTGATGGTGTCCAAATTTCGCAACGGCGGGCAAACCTGCGTCTGCCCGAACCGGGTCTTCGTGCAGTCGGCCGTGCACGATGTGTTCGTTGCCAGGCTGGCGGCCCGCGTGGCTGCGCTGAAGCTCGGGCCGGCCAGCGATGCCGCGTCGCAGATCGGCCCGATGGTCAACGCCCGGGCCGTCGACAAGATTGAAAGCCATGTGCGCGATGCCGTGGCCCACGGCGCGCGCATCGTGGTGGGAGGCGCGCGTGTCGACGCGGCACAGGGCGGTGGCGCCAACTACTTCGCGCCCACGGTGCTGACCCACGTCAACGCCGCCATGGCCTGCAGCCGCGAAGAGACCTTCGGCCCGGTGGTGCCGGTGACGCGGTTCGAGACCGAGGCCGAAGTCATCGCCGCGGCGAACGCCACGCCATTCGGCCTGGCGGCGTATTTCTATACCAACGACGCACGCCGCATCTGGCGCGTGACCGACCTGCTGGAGACCGGCATCGTCGGCGTCAACGAAGGCGCCCTGGCCGCCGAGTCGGCGCCGTTCGGCGGCGTCAAGGCCTCGGGTTACGGCCGTGAAGGGTCGACCCACGGGCTCGACGACTACATGCACGTCAAATACGTCTGCCAGGGGCAGCTGTGACGCGGAGGGGCCTGTCGCCGAAGTTGCGGGATACTGCCCGGCTGTCGTAACTTCCAAGGCGATGCGGCGCGTTTTTGCGCCGGTCGCGTCCCACGCTTTGATGCATGCCGTTCTCTCCACCCACAAATTCCAGGTCTGCCGCGCAGACTATGCCAACCCGGGTCACGCCAGCGCCATCGTGGCGCTGCTCGATGCCTATGCCATCGACCCGGCCGGCGGCGGCAAGGCCTTGAGCGCGTTCACGCGGGAGCACCTGGTGGCCGCGCTGGCCGCCCGGCCGCAGGCCTTCAGCGTGCTCGCCTTCGATGCCGCTGCTGCCGTGGGCCTGGTGAATTGCTTCGAAGGGTTTTCAACCTTCGCCTGCCAGCCGCTGGTCAACCTGCACGACGTGGCCGTGCTGCCGGCTTACCGCGGCCGTGGCGTGGGGGCGCAGATGCTGGCGCTGGTGGAAGACCTCGCCCGCGCACGCGGCGCCTGCAAGCTCACGCTGGAGGTGCTGCAGGGCAACCGCAATGCGGGGCGCCTGTACGAACGCCTGGGTTTTGCCGACTACCAGCTCGACCCGGCCATGGGCCAGGCGCGCTTCATGCAGAAGTGGCTCGGCTGACGCTGGTCAACACCGCGGGCGTGGGCTGCAGGCCTTCGATGTGCACGATGGCCAGCGACAGGTTGTCGCCGCCGCCATGGGCCCGCCGGCGGGCTTTTTCGATCAGGAATTCGGTGGCCTCGCGCGGCGACATGGCGTCGAGGATGCTGCCGAGTTCGGCGTCGGTGAAGTAGTGCCACACGCCGTCGCTGCAGGCGATCAGCGTGTCGCCGGGCTGCAGCTGCGTGATGCGGTAGGTGTCGATGGTCGGGTCGGCTTCGGTGCCCAGGCAGCCCAGCAGGATGTTCGAATCGGGGTGGTTGTTGGCTTCTTCGGCGGTGATCTCACCGCGGTTCACCAACGTCTGCACGTAGGAGTGGTCGAGCGTGCGGCGGCGCAGCTCGGCCTTGTTGTAGTGGTAGATGCGCGAGTCGCCGGCATGCACCCAATGGCAGTCGCCGCTCGGGTTGATCAGAAATGCCGCCACCGTGCTGTGCGGCTCTTCTTCCGATGAGATGGCGGTGAGCTTGATGACCAGATGGGCTTCTTCCACCAGTTGCTTGAGCATCAGGGCCGGGTCGTCGGTCAGCGGGTCGTAGCGCTCGAACAACTGCCGCGCCGTCATCATCACCTGGTCGGAGGCCTTGCGCCCGCCGCTGCGCCCGCCCATGCCGTCGGCCACGACCCCCAGCACACAGCCCGTGACACGGGCATGGCTCAGCAACACCACCTGGTCCTGTTGGTATTCGCGGTCACCTTTGTGAATGCCGGTCGAAGCGGTAATCCTGAAACCCATGGCCATAAATTGCGTAGCTCGATTGTTCGCGTCTAAACACGTTAACTTGCGCACCCCCCGGTCGCTCACTTTGCATGGCTCCACCCCTCTTGCGACAAGCCCAGGACAGGCTTGAAGGAGGGCGACAACAGCGGCCTGGCAGAGCCAGTTCCGCGGTGCCTCTGGAATGGAGCCGTCCTTCGCGCGATGGCGGGACGGGTGAATGGTGGCCGGGGAGTGGCGAAACACGTATTATCAAGCCAAGCGAAGGCGACTTTTGATCGTCACGAAATGCTACTTTGGAATCCAATCACCATTCCCCCGACCGCCACCTGATCGAGCTGCGCATGGAACATGCCGATCTCGACGCCATGATCGACCTGCTGGTCACCCAGCCTTCCCTCGATCAGCTGATGGAGCGTCGTCTCAAGAAGCGCCGGCTCGCGCTGCGCGACCAGATCGCCCGCCTGTCGCTTTCGCTCGACCCCAAAGAGCCGGCGTGATGCCCGCGGGTTCGACGTTGCGCGCGCGCATCGACGCGGTCTTCGCGGCGGGCGGCGTTTTGGCTGCCGGCGCCGCGCCGTACACGCCGCGCCAGGGCCAGCTCGACATGGCCGCCGCCATCGGCGAGACCATCGACGCCGGCGGTGTGCTGGTGGTTGAAGCCGGCACCGGCGTGGGCAAGACCTTCGCCTATCTCGTGCCGGCGCTGCTCAGCGGCGAACGGGTGCTGCTGTCCACCGCCACCAAGACCCTGCAGGACCAGCTTTTCGGCCGCGACCTGCCCGAGCTGCTGCGCGCGCTTAACCTGCCGCTGCGCACGGCCTTGCTCAAGGGCCGCGCGAGCTATCTGTGCCTGCACCGCCTGGAACGCGCCCGTTGGGACGTGGACCTGGGCGACCGCGCCGCGCTGCTCGGCCTGGCCAGCATCGAACAATGGTCGCGCGCCACACATGGCGGCGACCTGGCCGAGTTGCCGGACCTGGACGAACGCTCGCCACTGATCCCGCTGGTCACCTCCACCCGCGACAACTGCCTGGGCTCGCCATGCCCGCAGTACCAGAAGTGCCACGTCAACCTGGCGCGGCGCGAGGCGCTGGCGGCCGATGTGGTGGTGGTCAACCACCACCTGGTGTTCGCCGACCTGGCCGTGCGCGAATCGGGCGTGGCCGAGCTGCTGCCCACGGTGCGCATCGCCATCTTCGACGAAGCGCACCAGTTGAACGAGACCGGCGTGCAGTTCCTCGGCCTGCAGCTCAGCACCGGCCAACTGCTCGACTTCGCCCGCGACACGCTGGCCACCGGCCTGCAGCAGGCGCGTGGCCTGGTCGACTGGCAGGGCGCCGTGGCCGCGGTCGAACATGCGGCCCGCGATTTGCGGCTGGTGGCCGGCCAGCGCGGCGCCGGTGCCCGCATCAACTGGACCACTGCCGCGCCCGACGGCCTGCCCGAGGCCGACTGGCAGCAGGCATTGCAGCGCGTGTTCGACGCCTTGCGCGCCGCGGCTGAAGCGCTGGCCACGGTCAGCGAACTGGCGCC